>CANQES010000044.1 GCA_947595555.1 uncultured Clostridia bacterium
ACAAACAATTAGCATAAGAGGAAAAGCTGTCAAATTACCAGAAGAAGAACATTTTGTATTTGAAAATCATCACGAGGCAATTATATCAAAAGAAATGTTTAAATTAGCACAAGAACTAAAGGCAGAAAGAATAAAATGTAAGACTACAAAAACAAAGAGACATTATATATTTGGCGGAATGTGTATTTGTGGAGATTGTGGTGGAGGTGTAAGTGGAATTTTTATTAAAAGAAAACAAGAAAAAGTTTATGAATGTACTAATTATAGAAGATATGGATTAGCAAGATGCAAAATTCACGACATTCCAGAAAAAGATATGATAATACATTTGAAAGAATATTTGAAACTATTGCGAAACAATTTTTACGAAGATATAGAAAAAATCAAATTAAATAATATCCCCAATAAGACAAAATTAAATAGAGGAAAATTACAAAAGCAATATAATATATTAATAGAAGAATATAAATGTCTATTATCTCAAAAAATAAAAGACATAACTCAAGCTACATCACAAGAACAAAAAGAAATGATAGAAAATGCTTATAAAGAATTAGAAAATGATAAGCAAAAACAAATTGTAATTTTAAAAGATATATTATCAAAAGAAGATGAAAAAATATTTGAGACTAGAAATCAGAAAGTAGAATCAGCAATAGAAATATTTGATCAAATAATAAGTTCAAATGAACCAAGTAAGTTTTTATTAAATTCTATTATAGAAAAAATTGTTATATATAGTGATAAAACAATAGAATTTATATTAAAAGGACATATTGAAAGGCTAATTAAATAAAAATTTATTGAAATAAAAATGATTATGTGATATAAGGTAAAATAAAGTTATAATATTTGCAAAGGAGTTAAAGTTATGTTAAATGCAATAAAAAGAGCACTAATAGTTTTATTAGGAGTTATTTTACAATTTGGATTTGCCATTGTGATAAGGTTATTTTTTTATAAATATCTTGGAATGATTACATTGTTTTACAATATAGCAAGTATTTTAATTGTTCTTGGTATCTTAAAAGAAAGTACAAGACTTTCAAATGATTTGCCATGGGTAATATTGATTCTGATATTTCCAATATTTGGAACAATTTTATTAATTACTTTAGGAAAAAATTATTCTAAAAACAAGTTATTAAAAAGTATATTTAAATATGAAAAAGAATATAATAAATATCTAGTTCAAGAAGAAAAAATTAAAAAAGATATAGATGATAAAAAATTAGATAATATTAGGTATTTAATGAATAGAACCAATTATTTTGTTAGTACTAACAATGAAATTACTTATTATAATTTCGGAGAAAAATTTTATCCTGAATTATTAAAAGAATTAAAAAAAGCTGAAAAATTTATATTTATGGAATATTTTATTATTAATGAAGGAGTTATGTGGAATAGCATTTTAGACATATTAAAAGAAAAAGCAGCTCAAGGTGTAGAAGTTAGAATATTATATGATGATATGGGAAGTATTGCAATGCTTTCAACAAACTATTCAAAGCAACTTGCTAAGTATGGCATAAAATGTATTACATTTAATAAATTAAGTCCTTTTAGAGGAATATTTATGAATAATAGGGATCATAGAAAAATCACAGTAATAGATGGAAAAGTAGCTTTTTCTGGTGGTGTAAATTTAAGTGATGAATACATAAATGTTAATAGTAAGTTAGGAATATGGAAAGATAATGGAATTAAAATTGTTGGAGATGCTATTTGGAATTTAACAGTTATGTTTTTAACTTTATGGAATGCTAATATAAATGAAGATAAAGATATTACAAAATTCAAATATAATTTTAATGATAGTGATAAAAATAATGGTTATGTTATTCCTTATGGAGTTGCACCACTTCATAAAGATTTAATTGGAGAAGATGTTTATATTAACATGATTAATAGTGCAAAAAATTATTTATACATAATGACACCATATTTAATTATCGACACCGATATGGTTAATTCACTTTGTAGAGCAGCTAAAAGAGGAGTGGATGTAAGAATAATTGTACCAGGTATTCCAGATAAAAAAATAGTTTATACACAGACAACTTCATTTTTTAAAGTACTACATGATAATGGAGTAAAAATTTACAAATATACAAATGGATTTGTTCATTCAAAAGTATTTTTATCAGATGATATTCGAGCAGTAGTAGGAACAATAAATATGGATTATAGAAGTTTATATCTTCATTTTGAAAATGGAATCTATATGGAAAACGTTAGTGACATACAGGACATTGTTAAAGACTTTGAAAGTACTTTTAAAGATAGTAAAAGATTAAATGATACAGATGTTAAAACAGGATTTATCAAATCTTTATGGCAAGCTATATTAAGGTTATTTGCACCACTATTTTAGAATTATTGCAAAAATGAATATTCTAGGAGATACTTGTGAATATAGCAGAGACTTTAATAAAAGAGTTTCCAACATTAGGATTTTACCCCCGTGTGTACAACTGAAATGATAGCTTTTACGAGGGCACATACATATTTCAAAGATTTAAATACAGAGTTATTAGGACTAAGTGTTGATAGTAATTCTTCACATTTAGCATGGGTGTATGACATTTATTGCAAAACAGGAATAAAAGTATCATTTCCAATAATAGCAGATAGAAATGGTGAGATTGCAAGAAAATATGGAATGATATCAAATGATGTAAGTAGTACTGAAACAGTAAGAAATGTATTTATAATAGATGATAAAGGCATAGTAAGAACAATATTAATATATCCATTAAACATAGGAAGATTTATTCCAGAAATAATACGTATTGTTCAAGCATTACAAATGTCAGATTGTGCGAAGCGGTTCCACTGCAGCAAACTGGATGCCAAATCAGCCAGTAATTGTACCTGCTCCACAAACATTTGAGGCATTGCAACAAAGAAATGAAGACATTGAAAAAAATCGAAATGGAATTATGTGGTATTTAAGTTTTAAAGAACCACCAGAAAAATGTATAGAAAGTGATGAAAAAAAGCAAATAGAATAAAAAATAGAGTTGCTACGATAATAGAAAGTAGTAACTCTATTTTTTATATATGAAAAATAACTTTTAAAATTTTCAAAAATTGTAAAATTTTAAAAAAAGAAAAACGGATAAAAAAACTAAAAACGTAAAATAATAAGTTTGTATTAAAAATTAACAAAATTGTATGATGCAATATAAGGTTAATTTAAAAATTTTTTTTAGGAGGTAAAAAAATGAAAAAAACAATAGCAATATTGGTATCTTTACTAATTGCAGTAATAATGTTATTACCAAATATTAGTAATGCAAATGGAGATGAAGCTCTAGTTAAAATAAGTACAGATGCTACATCAGTAGAAGTAGGAGATACAGTTAAAATAACAGTATCTCAATATAAGATAGGAACAACAGAATTAAAAAAATCAAAATATGTTAAGTTCAAACTAGCATTTGACAAAGACATATTTAGCTATCAGGGGATAACAGGAGGATTTAATGCTAATGGAGTAGAGACAGGAACTATAGAAGTAGAAACAACAGAACCTCATCAAAGTGAAGACATATCAAGTGTAACATTAACATTTAAAGCATTAAAAGCAACAGCTAGAAATCAAGGAAATTTCAAAGTAACAGAATTCAAATCAGGAGATGAATCTGGTTCTGCACAAAACGGTAAATATTCAGTAATGCAACTTGACGTTACAGTAAGAGAAAAATACGAAGGAACAATAAGTATACAAGCTGATAAAACAAGTGTACCAGTAGAAAGAAAAGTTAATATTTCTTTAGCACAAACAATAGCAACAAATTATGTTGAAGCAACAATTTCATATGATAACACTCATTTCGAATTTGTTGCACCAGCAAATTCTGCTTATGAAGCAGATACTTCTACAGAAGGACAAATTACTGTAAAGGCATCAGGAACAGATTTAACAGATGTAACTTTATTATTTAAGGCAATAGCTGTGACAGAAGAAAATTCACCAAGCAGGTTTGAAATTGTAAGTTATAAAGCAGGAAACAGTAGTGAAGAAGCTTCAAATGCACATTTATATTATTCAAAATCAGTATCTGTTGCAGTAACTGAAAGAGATAATCCAACAGTTCAAATAAGTACAGATTTAAAAGATAATATAGCAAAATTAGGAGATACATTTGTAGTAACAGTATCACAAGATGATCCTACAAATTATTTACAATTTGATTTATTTTATGATCAAGAAGTATTTAAATATGTTGGCTTAGGTGATAATAATGCAGAAGTTACAGCAGAAGAACAAGAAGGAATGCTTAGTATAACAGCTACTGGAAGTCAAATATCAGACATTAATATAAAATTTCAAGCATTAGAATTGACAGAAGGAAGAAATGAAGAAAATGAAGAATATATAAAAGTAAGTAACTTCCTTTCTGGAGAAAATTCGGGAGATATAGATATAGCAGTATATGATGTACAACAAGTAGGAATTAAAGTAGTGGATGTACCTGTTGTAGAAGAACCAGAGCTACCAATAGAAGAATTGCCACAAACAGGTTCAGCTGTAACTACAATTATAGCAACAATTATATCAGGAATCACTATGTTAGCAATAGCTTTAAGAAAATATATGAGTAAAAATGAAAAATAAAATAATTTATTTAATCCTTTTTGAAATAATTATTTTTTGTATTATTTATATAATAGATAGTAATAATCTCTTGAAAATAGGAAAAAATAATAAAGCTAATAATAGTCAAGCAACCAGAATGAGTGTACAAGAAACAACAGAAGAAAAAGAGGAACAAGAAGAGCAAGTTGAACAAGTAGAAGAAGCAACGGAGGAAGCAAACATTATACAACAAGAGATAGAAGATGAAAGTGCAATTCCTGCTAAAATGGGAGGATATGAAGTATTAGGAAGATTAGTTATTGATAAAGTAAATATAAGCAAAAATATATTAAGTGTATCAAATGATGAGTCATTAAAACTATCGGCGGTAAAATTATATGGCCCCGATATAAATGAAGTTGGAAACTTTTGTATATGTGGGCATAATTGGAAAAACATGCTGAAAAGAGTTTTAGAATTAAAAGTGGGTGATAGGTTCTATTTAATTGATAGAAAGACATTGAATAAAGTAAATTACGAAATTTATAATATATATTCGTGTATGCCAAAAGATTTAAAATGTCTAAGTCAAAATACAGAAGGAAGAAGAGAAGCTACTATTATTACATGTAATACTGGAGGGGTAACAAGATTCATAATAAAAGGAAAAGAAATATGAAAATATTTTAGGAGGTGTAAAATGGAGCCAAATCAAAAAATTAATTGTACAGTTTCAAGCTGTAAATATAACAATGGAGATAAAGAATTATGCATGCTAGAAGCAATTCATGTAGCACCAATGGAAGATGTTGACACAGAAACAGCAGATGAATCAATGTGCGCAAGTTACAGATATGATGAACAATAAAAATTTAGATAGCAATATTGGTAAATATAAGCCAATATTGCTATTTAAAAATACTTGACATATATGAAAATTAGAAATAAAATAACAAAAGTAAAACTAGAAAAGGAGGAATTTAGTATGTTAGTAACGACAAAGGAAATGTTTGAAAAATCAATGAAAGAAAAATTTGCAATAGGAGCTTTTAATGTAAACAACATGGAAATTATACAAGCAATTGTAGATGCTGCGGCAGAAAGCAAATCACCTGTTATTCTACAAGCATCCTCAAGCGCAATTAAATATGCCAGAATTAATTATTTAATGAAAATGGTTGAGGCAGCAGTAGAGGAACATCCAGAAGTGCCAATGGCGATACATTTAGACCATGGACCAGATTTTGAAACAGCAAAAATGTGTATAGACAGTGGCTTCACATCAGTAATGATAGATGGTTCAAAATATGATTTTGAAGAAAATGTTGCATTGACAAAAAAAGTTGTAGAATATGCCCATAGCAAAGGAGTGGTAGTTGAAGCTGAACTAGGAAAGTTAGCAGGAATCGAAGATGATGTAAATGTTGCATCTTCTGATGCTATGTACACAGATCCAATGCAGGCTCAAGAATTTGTAGAAAGAACAGGTTGCGATTCTTTAGCAATTGCAATTGGAACAAGTCATGGTGCCTATAAATTCAAAGGAGAAGCAAAATTAAGATTTGATATTTTAAAAGAGATAAAAGAGAAAATACCAAATACCCCAATTGTTTTACATGGTGCTTCAACTGTTATACCAGAATTAGTAGAAATGTGTAACAAATATGGTGGAGATATACCAGGAGCAAAGGGTGTGCCAGATGACATTTTACATGAAGCAAGTATATCTGGTGTATCTAAAATAAATGTGGATACAGACTTACGTTTAGCAATGACTGCTGGAATTAGAAAAGTATTTGCAGAAGAACCAAATGCTTTTGATCCAAGAAAATATTTAACACCTGCAAGAGAATTAATTAAAGAAACAGTAAAACATAAAATGATAGATGTTTTTGGATCAAGTAATAAAATTTAAACCTTCAAGGGGACATATTAAAAATGGCGAAAATTGACATAGAAAATTTAATTTATTTTATAAGAGATTTAGTAAATGAAGAATTTGAAGATAAAATGCCACCAACTATAAATCAACCAGCAGATTATCTTTTGCATGGTGGATGTTATGAATTAGCAAGGATTTTACAGCATTATTTTAAAGGTACTCAATTATATATAAATAATGATTTGGACCATTGTTTAGTAGAGAAAGATGGAATACTATATGATGCAGAAGTAGATGAAAAAGGACAGTTGATAAAGAAAAATCCAAGTGAATATAAAAAAGCCAATGCTCTTGATATACATTACATGGAAGAAAATTTTGGTATAGAGTATAAATATATTAATGGAAGACGATTTTCAAATTATTTAATTGACGAAATAGAAAAATGTAATATAAAACAATATATAGAAGATGACAGCAGAAAAGATGAAGAAAGATAAATATTTAGCCTAATAGATTTTATTCATTAATCTATTAGGCTGAATATTTATATTCTATAATTTTTATTTTTTAAATCAATAGCAATTTGCCTTTGAGCATCCTTTTTTGCTAAATCTTCACGCTTATCATATAATTTTTTTCCTTTGCCAATCCCTAATTCAACTTTAACAAAGCTATCTTTAAAATATATACTAATAGGAACTAAAGTATAACCTTTTTGTTTAGTTAGACCAATTAACTTTTGAATTTCTTTTTTATGTAATAATAATTTTCTATCACGTAAGGGATCTTTATTAAAAATATTACCATGCTCATAAGGTTTAATATGCATGCCACATATAAAAATTTCTCCATTTTTCAAATAAGCATAACAATCTTTTAAATTTACGTTATTAGAACGAATTGACTTAATTTCAGTCCCTGATAATACAATACCAGTTTCTATTTTATCTTCAATAGTGTAATTATGATAAGCTGTAGGGTTTTTAGCAATCAGTTTTATATTCATTTTTCATACCTCAATTTTAATTTTCCTAATTATATCATATATAGGTAAAAAATGAAAGTACTAAATTTTGGAGTGAGGAATTGGGGACGGCCCCATAATCCTCATTATTAAATTAATATAAAACAAATTCTTTAAATAATAATGAGGATTATGGGGCCGTCCCCAATTCCTTTCAAATTTCTTTCCAATTCCTTTAAATTAATCCTTATCATCATAGTTAGAAGAACGAAGTTGCATTGAATAATACCAGACTAGAGCTACGATAGCAATTCCAGCTATACCAATTATAAGCCAAGTCCATGCAGTAGAATTCATTCCCATAAAAGTTGCACCAGTAGTAGCTGTTCTAGTAGCTGTATAATTACCATTCATCATTCCAGTTGTTCCAGCATTGTTATTTGTATCTTTTGCTGTATTATTATTATCACCATTTTCCATCATTCTATTTCCTACATTATTAGCACCTTGTTCCATATCGCCTGTTACATCTCTAGAAGTATTGGCAATATCTCTAACACCGTCTTCAACAGCATTTTCCGCATTACCAACTACATTTCTAATACCATTAACGGCGCCTTGAATACCATTATCAGCAGCAAAACAAGTACAGAATGTAAAAATACTAATTATTAAAATAGCACTACTAATTAATAATTTTTTGTACATAAAATTATCCTCCTATATAAAATTTTTAGAAGCTTATTAGTTTTCATATTTTTATATGAAAATTAAATACTATTTATAGTATTAAAAAAATAGAATAAAATTATACTACAAAAAATTGGATATTTTGACATAAAAAAACTCTCAATTTTTTGAGAGCTGAAAAAGTTATTTTTTTAATCTAATTAATATCGCAATAGATAATAGAATTAATAGAACACCAATTACGATTAACAAAATATTTAAAATGTTTGTTAATTCTAAACCAGAACTACTAACATTTGTTACTGTAGTAGACGGAATGTTAGAACCATCATTTAAATTGTCACTTACTGAACTATCATCATAGATATATTCATCTTCATCTTCATCATCAATTGAATTTGTTGTAGTATTTTCAGTTCCTAAACGAGAATCGTCTGAACTTTCATTATAAGTATTAGAAACAGAATCAATATCATCTAGTAAATCATCATCATTAGTCATATTTAAATCAACTGCATAACAAAGATTAAATCCTAATACAAAAATAGTAATTACTAAAAATAAGATTATTCTTTTTATTTTTGACATTTTAATTACCTCCATAAAAATGTTTTAGTTGATTTAGCTTTTACTTGTATATAATAACACAAACTATAAAAAAATGTCTAGTAAAATTTATAAATTTTTAATTTTTTTTGTTGTTGATTATTAAAGTTAAAAAAATTTAAAATAAATTATTAGTTATATTAAAATATTATTCTCATATATTTAAATAAAACATATGGGAGAGTGATTTTTTTGTATTATATACAAGATGCTGACAAGCCTAATTTAATCTGCAAATTATTTCAAATAATTCTTATGACTGAAGATAAAATTATAATACCAATAGATAATAAAACCAAAATATCTGATAAAAAAGCTCAAAAACTTGCAAAAAAAACTAAAAAAATATTAAATAAAACAATGTGCAAGAAAATTGTAATAAGCGAAAATATTCAAGAACAGGAAAGTTTTGTTAATTTATTACACAGTTATTCATTTGACATTATAGAAGGCAAATGGTTATTTGAAGTGCTTGCTGGAAAAGTATTGGATTATATTATAATACAGAAACAAATGAAAAAAGAAGAAACATCAATATCTATTTTAGTCAATAATATATCAGAAAATACGTTAGCAAATTTAAAACAAATAGTAAAAGAGTATAAAAATGTAAATATAATAACTAATCATATAGAAAAATTCAAAAAACTGGAAGAAGACATATTGGAAGAAAGTGGAATTATGATAACAATTGGAAATAACAAAAAAAAGGGACTTTATAAATCTAAAATTATTTTAAATGTTGACTTTCCAACAGAATTAATAAATATGTATAATATTGATGAAAATGCCATAATTGTAAATTTAAAAGAAAATGTTAGAATCAAAAAAAAGAGATTTAATGGTATTAGCATAAATGATTATGAGATAACTTTTGAAGGTTTAGAAGAATTAGATAATGATAAAAGAACTAAATATAAAGCATATAAAATTTATGAAGCAGGAATAAATAAAAAACAACCTTTTATAGAAGTAATAAAGAAAATAGAAAAAGATAAAGTAAAAATAACAAAATTATTTGGAATAAATAATGTAATTTAAAGTAAATATATCAATATTTAAAACAGAACAATTCTTAAAAATTTATATAAAAGCTTTTCTTTTTTATTAAAATATAATATAATATGCATGTCAAATTTTAAAAATTGGCAAGGGGGTAAAAAAATGCCAAGTAATAATAAAAATAGAAATAAAGGAAAAGCAACGCCGCACAGAGTATCAACTAATAAAAAAGTAAAAACAAATAAAAAAGTCAATGCAAAAAAGGCAAAAACTCCGGAAGTAAAAAAATCCAAAAAAGGTAAAAAAGATAAATTCTCTAACAGACATCCTAAATTAGTAATTACATTTAAAATATTAATTATTATATTCTTATTATTATGTGTAATAGGAGCAGGAATTGTAGCAGGAATGTTTTTTGGACTATTTGGAGATGAATTTGAAATAACAAAAGAAGAGTTGAAAATAGGAGCATCAAATTCAGTAGTAGTAGACAAAAATGGAGCTATTATTGCAAATTTAAGTGGAGACGAAAAGAGAAAAGTAATCACATTAGAAGATATGTCAGATTATCTGCCAAAAGCCTATGTGGCAATAGAAGATGAGAGATATTATAAACATAGCGGAGTAGATTTCAAAAGAACAGCAGGAGCTATATTAAATAAATTATTAGGAAAAGGTACTTATGGAGGAAGTACAATCACACAGCAATTAGTAAAAAATATTACAAAAGAAGATGAAACAGCAGGATTTGAAGGCATATTTAGAAAAGTAAAAGAATGGGCTAAAGCATATCAAGTAGAAAGAATGATATCTAAAGGTCAAATCTTAGAATTGTATTTAAACATTTTATATGTAGGTGGAGAAGGAAATCTTCATGGTGTAGAATTAGGAGCAGAATACTATTTTAATAAAACAGCAAAAGATTTAGACTTAGCAGAATGTGCTTTCATGGCTGGAATTAATAGTGCACCACAATCTTACAATCCATTTAATGCAGAAAGTGATAATAGTGAAAAGATAAAAAACAAAACCAAAACGGTTTTAGCTAAAATGAAAGAACTTGGCTATATTGAAAAACAAGAAGATTATGATACAGCAGTAGCTAAAGTAGATGCTGGATTACCTTTTTCAAAAGGAACTACATCAACAAGTTCTGGATACTCTTATCATACAGATGCAATTATAGAACAATTAATAGAACAAGTTATAGAAGAAAAAGGAATTTCAAGAGAATTAGCAAAGAATTATATTTATAGTAGTGGACTTAAAATTTATTCAACTGTTGACCCTAATATTCAATCAACAGTAGAACAAGAAACATTAAAAACAAAATACATCAAACCAGGACATGAAAAAGAAAATGGAGCTTTGAAAAATGAACATACACAAGCTGCTATGGTTATAATAGACTATAAAACAGGTCAAGTGTTAGGTGTATCTGGTGGATTAGGAGAAAAGACAGGTTCTAACTTAAATAGAGGTACACAAAGTCCAAGACAACCAGGTTCATCAATAAAACCAATTGCAGATATATCACCAGCTTTGCAGGAAAAAGTAATTACAGCAGCAACAGTATATAATGATGTGCTAACAGATTTTAATGGATATCAACCAAAAAATGATGGAAAAGTTTATAAAGGATATATTGGAATTAGAGATATTATTGCTTATTCACAAAATGTGCCAGAAGTAAAGATTATGAGAGAGTTGACACCAACAAAATCTATTCAATATTTGAAAAATTTTGGAGTAAGCACTCTAGTAACAGCAGCTGAAAATGCAAGATATAATGATGAAGGATTACCACTTGCAATAGGAGGATTAACAAATGGAATTAGTCCATTAGAAATGGCAGCAGCATATTCAGCAATTGCTAATGATGGAGAATATATTGAACCTACATTTTATCTTAAAGTAGAAGATTCTGATGGAAATGTAGTAATGACACCAAATCAAGAAAAAAGAAGAGTAATATCAGCACAAAATGCCTATATAGTAAAATCTATACTACAAGAACCAGTTACTAAAGGTACAGCAACTTATTGTGCAATATCTGGAATGAGTGTAGCTGCTAAAACAGGAACAACAGATGGAAGTAAAGATAGATGGCTTTGTGGATTTACACCATATTATGCAGC
>CANQES010000045.1 GCA_947595555.1 uncultured Clostridia bacterium
GAGGCCACTATGGTCTCACCATTCGTTACACAAGCCTTCGCTACAACAGCCCTTTGTCTAGTGCCAACGATGCCAGTTCGTTCCGCCCACTTTTAATTGTGTAACTGAACTCTGTGAAAACAGAATTTAAATATTTTGCGGAAATAGTTTTAAAATAGAAAATTATGTAAATACAAAAATAAAAATCACTCAAAATATAGTATAACATTTTTTGAACAAAAGATAAAAATAAAAACAGGATAGATTAAGATGGAATTATTTGAAAGAATATAGAATGCAATTAAAGGACAAACCGAAGAAATTGTATATAATGAAAATATTTACAAATAATAATTTTAGAAAATTACGAAAAGTATTCAAAAATAGTAAGATTTATGCTATACTATTTATAGTATAGCAAAGAGAGGTGTATTGATATGATACAAGTAACAAATATACAAGACTTAAAAGCAGCAGTAAACCAAAATGGAGAAATGGTTATTACTATGAATAATAACGATATTGTAGTTATGAAAATGGAAGAATATAGAGAAAAACGAATAAAGGAAGATATAGAAGAACATTTATTAAAGGCGGAAGATGATATAAGAAATGGCAGAGTAAGAGAAGCAAGAAAAGTTTTTAAAGAATGGAAAGAAAAATATGGAATATAGCATAAAATTAGCAGACCAATTTTTAGATGAATTTGAAGAAATATGCGACTATATTTCTAATAAATTAAAAAATATAGATGCTTCAAATAGATTAAGAGAAAAAGTAATATATAATGTTCTTTTATTAGAAAATTCTCCCCAAATGTGTACTGAAATAGAAAAGACAGATAGAACAGAAAGACAATATAGAAGAATGGTTGTAAATAACTATGTTATTTTATATACTATAGATGAGACAGAAAAAATAGTATATGTTGCACATATATATTATAGTGGAAGAAACTATTTAGATAGTAGTTTATTATAGAAAATAAATAAGCATTTCGCTTTGAGTTTAAGAAATTAAATTCAAAGCAATTTTTAGTTTTGGGATGTGGTATGTTCCTGCCGCACAGACACTTTTTAGCAATAGCGAAAACAAGAGTCATAGAGAATATGTGGTATTAGTAAAAGAAGAAAGATAGCTAGGACTTACATATAAAAATAGTAATAAAATTGAGCGGTAAATAAAACATAGAAAAACTGAAATAATATCTTACAACATCTTGACATAACTCAAGTGCATTGATAGAATAACAATAATAGAATACTAAATTTAAAAATGACATAATAACAAAAGAAAGTAGGAGGAATGAAAAAATGGGAAAAAACAAAGGGATAACACTAATTGCACTTGTAATCACGATTATCGTATTATTAATTTTAGCAGGAGTAAGTATAGCAACATTGCTTGGAAATAATGGAATACTGTCACAAGCAGATAAAGCAAAAGTAGAAACAAGAGGAGCAACAGTAGAAGAAGAATGCAACTTATGGAAAATCAACCAAGAAATGGATAGTCAGACAGCACAAGGAACAGCTCAAACATTAGAAGGATTATTAGATAGTTTAGAAGAAAGAAATTTAATAACAGCAGAGGAAAGAGCAACAATAGAAGAAACAGGAGAAATAACAATTGGAGATAGAACAATAGACTTTGGAAAGGAAGACCCACCAGTAGAAACACCAACAACTGTAAAAGATGCAATAGAAACTGAGCATGTATATCAAGCAAGTGAAGATAGAGAAATACAAGATGCATATGGAAACAAAGTAGTAGTCCCAGAGGGATTTAAAGTAGTAGAAGGAGAAGATGTAACAAAGGGAGTAGTAATAGAAGATGCATCACATGGAGAAACAATAGGAAGTCAATTTGTATGGATACCAGTAGGAAAAATTTATACAGATGAAGCTAAAACAGAAGGAAGGGCTAAGACGATAAATATAGGCAGATATGATTTTGATAGTACTACAGGAAAAGAACGTTCATATTCAGGAGGTTGTAAAGAAGAAAATTCAGATGCAGAAGATTTCTTGAAATATGGCAATCAAACAGCTAAAACAACAGTATATAAGGCGTTTACAGAAAAACAAGCTAGTGGAAAAACGAAAGTAGAAGAAGCAGGAGGATATTATATAGGAAGATATGAAGCAAGAGTAGAAAGCGGAACCCTAGACATTTCAGATATGAAAAATACATGGGATGCGCCAGATACAAATTGGACAGGATATACAGGAGGAAAATTGGTAGAAAAGCCAAATGCACAAGTATTCAATTATATAACACAAAATAAAGCCGCAGAGTTATGTAGAAGTATGTATGAGTCAGATAAATTTGAAAGTGATTTAATGAATAGCTATGCATGGGATACTGCAATAGTATTTTTGCAAGCATTTGATGATAGAAAATCAGAAGTGAAAACAAAAGAACATTATTCACAGCAAAATAGTTTAAATACAGGCAGCGTAGCAGATAAAGGAACAAATCAATTAGCTGATAATACTAAACAAGATGTAATATGTAACATATGGGATATGGCAAGTAATTGTTTAGAATGGACGACAGAAACCAATAGCTATTCCTACAGTCCGTGTGTCTATAGGGGAGGGGGATATTATAGCAGCTATATTTACACAGGCCCTCGCGGCGGCATCAATTTGTCAGATGCCCGAGATTGCGATTCGTTCCGCCCACTTTTAATTGTGTAACTGGACTCTGGGAAAACAGAATTTAAATATTTTGCAGAAGTAGTTTTAAAATATTTACAGTCTCAAGAAAAGAGCAAGCATAAGCTTGCTTTTTCTTTATATTTATAGTAAAATCGAAAAGGTGGTAAATATGAAAGAGCAAAAAATAGAACTAAAAAACATAGACTCTTTTGAACTAAGAGATATCTTCGAATGCGGACAATGTTTCCGTTGGAATAAGCAAGAAGGCGGAAGCTATACAGGCGTATTTGGAAAAAATGTAATGAATATAAAAAAAGAAGGAAAAAACATCACATTTGAAGGAATATGTGAAAAAGACATAAAACAAACAATAGAAGAATACTTTGACTTAAAAAGAAATTATCAAGACATCAAAGAAACACTATCAAAAATAGATAAAAACATGGAAACTAGTATTAAATATGGGAAAGGCATTAGAATTTTAAATCAAGACTTATGGGAAACCATAATATCATTCATTATTTCGGCCAACAACAACATTCCAAGAATAAAAATGATAATAGAAAGGCTATCAAAAGCATATGGGACAAAAATAGAATGGAAAGGAAAAGAATATTATACATTTCCAGAACCGGAACAATTAAAAAATGTTACTGTGCAAGAATACAGGAATTTAGGATTAGGATTTCGAGACAAGCGAATTTATGAAACCACGCAAATGATTATCAATAATGAAATTAATTTAGAAGAATTACAAAAAAATAAAAATACCATGGAAGTAAGAGAAAAATTACTAAGTCTATCTGGAGTTGGACCAAAAGTTGCAGACTGTATTTTATTATTTTCAACTTTAAAAAGATTTGAAGTATTTCCAATAGATGTATGGGTTAGAAGAGTTATGAATGACTTATACATAAAACAGGCAGATGAAAACAAAGTAAGTAAAAAGCAAATTGAAAAAATAGCTCAAGAAAAATTTGGAGACTTAGCGGGGTTAGCGCAACAGTATTTATTTTATTGGAGAAGAGAAGTTTAAAATGGGATTAAGAATTATTTATGGTAAGCCAGGTAGTGGGAAAAGTGAGTTTTGTTTCAATGAAATTGTAAATCAAATAAAAAACGAAAATAAGATTTATATGATAACACCAGAACAGTTTTCATTTACAGCAGAAGAAAAGCTAATGAAAGCTGTTAATTCACGTGCTGTTATAAAAGCAGAAGTAGTAACATTAAGCAGAATGTCATATCGAGTAATAAATGAGATAGGCGGAGCAACAAAAACACATTTATCAAAATCAGGAAAAGCAATGCTTATGTCCTCAATACTAAATCAAAACAAAAAAGAACTAAAATTTTTAGGAAAATCAGATGAAAACATAGACTTATGCTTAACAGCAATTACAGAATTCAAAAAACATGGAATAACAGTACAAAATTTACAACAAGAACTAGAAGGCGTAGAAGATACCTATTTAAAGACAAAATTAAGAGATATCACTTTAATTTATCAAAAATTTGAAGAACAAATAGAAGGAAAATACATAGAGGAAACAGACTTATTGACAATATTAGCAGAACATGTAAAAGAAACTAACTTAATAAAAGACAGCATTATTTATCTTGACGAATTTGCAGGATTTACAAAACAAGAATATGATGTTATACAGGAATTTTTGAAACAAGCAAAACAAGTTAATATAACAATTACTACAGATGATTTAAACATAAATACAAATCCAGATGTAGACATATTTTACTCAAATAAAATAACACTTGCAAAAATTTGGGACATTATAAATAGACATCAATTTCAATTAGAACAGCCAGTTCATTTAGCAAATGAATATCGTTTTAAAACACCAGAATTAAAATATCTAAGTGAAAATAGTAGTCAAGCAAAATCCACAAAGTATGAAGAAAATGTGGAAAACATACATCTATTTTTAGCACAAAATCCTTATTCCGAAATTGAAAATGTTGCAAAAAAAATAGCACAATTAGTAAAAAAAGAAAAAATGAGATATAAATATATTGCTATAATTACAAAGAACATAGATGAATATTCATCTTTTGTAAGAGCAATTTTTCCAAAATATAAAATACCAGTATTTATAGACGAGACAAGAGATGTAAATCAAAATATTATAATACAATATTTACTTTCAATTTTAGAAGTGATAAATCAAAACTTCTCATCAGAAACGGTATTTAACTACTTAAAATTAGGATTTTCTAATATTGATTTAGATGACATATTTATGTTAGAAAATTATTGTGATAAATGGGGAATTAAGCATAACAAATGGAAAAAAGAGTTTATTTATGAAAAAGAAACAGATTCACAAAAAATAGAAAGAATAAATGAACTAAGAATGCAGATAATAAATCCATTATTAGATTTAAAAGAAAAAATAAATGAAAATAAAACAGCAAAAGGCATTACAGAGTGTATTTATGAATTCTTGCAAGAACAAAAAATAGAAGAAACAATTAGTAAAAAAGTACAAGAATTAGAAGAAAAAAATCTAATAGATTTAGCAAATGAATACATTGCTAGTTATAAGACTATAATAGAATTATTAGACGAGATAATATTAGTTTTAGGAGAAGATAAAATAACTATAGATCAGTACAGCCAAATATTAAAAGTAGGATTAAGAAACAGTGGACTTAGCAAAATCCCTGGAACTCAAGATCAAGTTATCTTAGGAGATGTTGATCGTTCAAGAAGTCACAAAGTGAAAACAGTATTTATTATAGGCTTAAATGATGGACATTTTCCAAGTGTGAACAAAGAAGAAGGATTTTTAGATGATGAAGATAGAGAAAAATTAAAAAAAGATGGAATAGAATTAGCAAAAGGGACACAAGAAAGATTATATGAAGATAATTTCAATATTCATAAAGCATTTACAACAGCAGAAAACAGCATTTATTTATCATATACATCTTCAGATAAGGATGGAAAGTCATTAAGACCATCTATTTTAGTGCATAAAATAAAAAGAATGTATCCACAACTAAAAGAAAAGAGCGATTTAAATTCAAACGAAAATGACATGATAAACGAGCAAACCACCTACGAACAATTATTAGAAAACATAGCAAAATTACAAGAAAACAAAGACATATCTGATATTTGGAAAACTATATATCAATATTATAAACAAAAAACACAGTGGCAAGAAAAATTGAAAAACGATTTATTAGGATTAAGTTATACAAACTTACCACAACCAATTCAAAAGGAAAACATAGAGAAATTATATGGACATACATTAAATACTAGTGTTTCTCGACTTGAAAAATATAGAAGTTGTCCATTTTCATATCATTTACAATATGGCTTAAAACTAAAAGAAAAAGAAAGTTTACAAATACATACTTTTGATACTGGTTCATTTATGCATGAAACAATAGATGAATTTTTTGAACAAGTAAGAGAACAAAAATTAGCTTTAGCTGACATTGAAGAAACTCAAATAAGTACAATGGTTTCTGATATTATTGACAGGAACTTACCATTAAGCAAAAACTTTATTTTTACAACTACTGCCAAATATAGAGCATTAGTAAAAAGATTAAAAAGAATTATAAGTAAAGCTTTAAAATATATTATACAAACTTTAATATATAGTGACTTCAACATAGAAGGAACTGAAGTGGAATTTGGTAAAAACGGAAAATACAAACCAATAGTCTTAACACTTGAAGATGGAAAAAGAGTAAACATAACAGGAAAAATAGATAGAATAGACACAGCTATGCGGTGAAGATGGAAAATATGTAAGAATAATCGATTACAAATCATCTAGTAAAAACATTGACTTAAATGAAGTATATGCAGGGCTTCAAATTCAATTATTAACGTACTCTGATGCAATATGCAAAGAAGAAGACATCATGCCTGCGGGAGTATTTTACTTTTCATTATTAGAGCAGATGATAAAAGCAGACAAAAAAATTACAGATGAAGACATAGAAGCATTAATCTGTAAAAACTTCAGAATGAAAGGACTAATATTAGCAGACGTAAAAATAATAAAAATGAATGATAACACACTACAAAGTGGTAGTTCAAAACTAGTACCAGCAGCAATTACAACCGCAGGTAATGTAAACGAAAAGTGGACAAATGGAGTTAACAAAGAAGAATTCAAAATATTACAAGATTATATTGATGTGACTATTAAGCAAATAGCAAAAGAAATATTTGATGGAAAAATTGACATAAAACCATATTACAAAAATGGCAAAACACCATGCCAATATTGCCAATATAAAACAATATGTGGGTTTAATACAAAACAAAAAGGGAATACTTATCAGTATATAGAAAAAAAATCAAAAGACGAAATATTATCAAAAATTAAGGATTTGGGGACGGCCCCATAATCCTTATTAAATTTTAAATATCAATAGGAGTGATGAACTATGGATTTATCTAATGAAAATGTTGTACATGTAAAAAAAGATGGTGTGGAGTTTTTACAGTTTAGAAAATTATTAGATTATAAAGACGTAAATCATGCTTACAGTTTAGGAATTGATAAAAATTATAGGACTACACAACAAGAAACATATCAACAAGCAATCAAAGATTATGAAGATTTATGCAAAGCAATCAATTCTAAGCCAGAAAATTTAGTTAAGACAAATCAAGAGCATACAGATCAAGTTGCAGTAGTAAAGAAAAAAATTTATTCTAATAAACCAGATTTTAATTTAGAAGAATATGCAAAAACTGATGGACTTATTACTAACTTACCTAATATTATGCTTTCTACTACAAATGCAGATTGTATTTTATTGTTATTTTTTGATCCTGTAAAAAAAGTAATAGCAAATAGCCATTCAGGATGGAAAGGAACTTTGCAAAGAATATCGGTAAAAACAGTAAAAAAAATGAAAGAAATATTTGACTGTAATCCAGAAGATGTGATATGTTGTATATGTCCTAGTATAAGAAAATGCCATTTTGAAGTTGAAAGAGATGTAAAGGAAAAATTTGCTAAGGAAATTGAAGATATAGAAGACATTAATGACATTATTACAGAAACAACTTTAAATAAGAAATGGAATATTGATACAGTAAAAATTAATAAAATTATTTTACAAAAAGAAGGGTTAAAACCAGAAAATATTATAGATAGCAAAATTTGTAGTGTTTGTCAGTCAGAGTTTATTCATTCTTATAGAGCAGAAAAAGAAGGGTACGGGCTAAATACAGCTATAATTGAATTAAAATAAATAATACAAAGGAGAAATAATGAATAGTGTTCAAGAGAAGCAAAAAATGAGAAAAAAAAATATGAAGTTATTTCCTATTTATAAAGCATTTGCATGGGATTTTCTATTTTTCTATACGATAGATTTCTTATTTTTGACACAAATAAAAGGAATAGAAGCATCAAGTGTAGTTTTAAAAAGCACATTTTATTCATTTTTTATTGTGGTAATGCAGATTCCGTCTAATATTATTGTGGAATTTTTGGGAAGAAAAAACAGCATAATTTTGGGAAATATATTAAATTGTTTATACATGGTAATTCTTATGTTAACTAAAAACTTGGGAGATTTAGTATTTGCCGAATTAATAAGTGCCATAGCATCGACAATAAAAAATGTTGCGGAACCAAGTCTTTTAAATGAATCGGTTCCTCCATCTAAATACAAAAATGTAATATTTTCAAAAATAAGTGCAAAAGGAGCAATGGGATATTATATATTTAATGCTATGTCTAAAGTAATAGCCGGATGTCTATTTGCAATTAATGGATATTTACCAATTATCTGTTCATTAGGAGTATTAATTATAACTGTAATTATATCTATGCATTTTATAGAGCCAGTTCAGAAGAAGAGACATAGCAATGACATATTAGGAAAAAAAGAAATAAAAGAAATAAAGGAAGGATTTACATATATTTTAAGTTCAGAAAGGCTAAAAGCTCTTATTTTAAGTGCTTCTTTAATTGTAAGCTTATTAGTTATTTTAACTAATTATCATGTGAGTTTGTTACAAGAATTAAAATTATCATCTGTAGTTATTGGTGCAATAGCTGCAATTGGAAGTATAATTAGTGCTTTTGCATCTAAAGTTCAAGAATTATATAACAGTAGGTTGAAAAATAAAACGTTAACTGTGACAGCATTATTATTATCAATAAGTACAATGGTCGGAGGAATATGTGGATTAAAAGCAAATCAATATGTTGTTTTATTAATAATTGTAATTATGACTAATCTAATCTATAATTTTTGTTATGGAATGTATTATACAATTATAGACAAATATTTAAAAAGTTTTGCTAATAAACAAATAGATACAAAAATATTCGCCGCTAAAAATTTCTTTTCATGTATTGTTAGAGTAATTTCAGGGCTTTTCGCATCATTTTTATTGGGAAGGATGAATACAGCATATAGCATGATTATTATAGGTGTAATATTTACAATTTTATATATATTGATGGAAAAATACATGAAAAATAGAGTAGGTTTAAAGCCAGAACAATATTCTAAAAATGAAGTTAAATATGATGAACAAAAAAGTCTATTAAATAAGGAGAAAATTAATGATATTACCTGAAAAGCTTAAATTGGGTGATACTATTGGAGTAGTAGCACCATCAAATCCTATAATAGGAGAAAATATTGAGGAATTAGAAAAGGCAAGACAAATTGTTGAAAATAGTGGATTTAAAGTTAAATATTCAAAAAATATATTTTCAAATACAAATACTTATAGTAGTACAGCAAGAGAAAAAGCAGAAGATTTAAATAATATGTTTGCAGATAAAGAAGTAAAAATGATATGGTGTGCGAAGCGGAGGAAATAATTCAAATACTATTTTTGAATATATAGATTATGAATTGATTAAGAAAAATCCTAAAATACTATGTGGATATAGTGATATCACATCTATTACTAATATTATTACTGCAAAAACAGGTTTAGTAACATTTAGTGGAACGAATTTCAAAACGATAGCTACAGATGAGACTGATTACAGTTATCAAGAAGCTTTAAAAAGGTTTGTAAAAGGACATTTAGAATTAGGAAGAGAAGGAGAAGAATATGTATCAATCCAAGAAGGACATGCAGAAGGAGAATTGATAGGTGGCAATTTATGTCTTTTGCATCAGCTAGTAGAGGGACAGTATAAAGTGAATTTTGAAAATAAAATTTTATTTTTGGAAGAATGTGGATTTGAAACTGAACCAGCATTTGCTAGTAATTTTTTGGCATATATGAAACAAAATGGTGTATTTGACAAAATAAAAGGATTGTGGATTGGACATTATGAACATGAAAGTGGTATTTCTTTAGAAAAAATTATATCTGATACATTAGAATTACCTAATATGAAATATTCATTTCCAATTATAAAATCAAATAATTTTGGACATATTGAAACAAAAACTGTAATACCAATTGGAACAAAAGCAAAAATAGATACAAATAAATCTAGAAAAATAGAATTAATCGAACAGTGTATAAAATAGGAGTAAAATATGTTTGAAACATGGGAAGAATTAGAAAAATCTATTGTAAATTGCAGTAAATGTAAATTATATAAAACAAGGCAAAATATTGTATTTGGCGTAGGACATAAAGAAGCAAAAATCATGTTTATTGGGGAAGGACCAGGAGCAGATGAAGATAGGCTTGGAGAGCCTTTTGTAGGAAGGGCTGGAAAATTAATGAATATGGCTTTTCAGGCTGTTGGACTAAAAAGAGAAGATGTATATATTGCTAATGTTGTAAAATGTAGACCACCATCTAATCGAAATCCAGAAGAAGATGAAGCAAATGCTTGCCTTAATTATTTGAGAAATCAAGTACTTTTAGTAAAACCTAAAATTATTGTATTACTTGGAAGTGTAGCTTTAAAAAATATTTTAGGAAAAGAATATGGAATTACTTCTGCCAGAGGAAAATGGATTGAAAGAAAAGGAATTCAATATATGCCAACTTGGCATCCAGCGGCTTTGCTTAGAGATGAAACAAAGAAGATAGATTTTATTAATGACTTAAAATTAGTCGTTGAACTAGCTAGTCAAATTAATTGACAGTTATTAATAAATGGAATAAACTTGTAAAAATAAATACAAAAAGAAGGGTAAAAATGGGAGAAGAAATGAAAGAAAAATCTAACTATTGTTTAAATTGTAAAGTAAAACCATGTTCAACAAAAGGATGTCCTTTAGGAAATCCTATTCCACAATTTATAGAACAAATTAAACAGGGACATACACAAAAAGCATATGACATATTGGCTGAAACTACAGTATTACAAGGAATATGTGGAAGGATATGTCCACATAAAAAACAATGTCAAGGTTCTTG
>CANQES010000046.1 GCA_947595555.1 uncultured Clostridia bacterium
TATATTAGTTTTAGCTAAGATTATTATTAGCTTTATAGATTAATGGCAGATAATTTTGTTTATTACCTGCCATTAAATTTTATATATCTAGATTTTTTACATATTTTGCATTTGCTTGAATGAAGTCTCTTCTTGGTTCTACTTCATCTCCCATTAACAAAGTGAAAATTTCATCAGCTTTTATAGCATCTTCCATTGTTACTTTAATTAAAATTCTTGTTTCTGGATTCATTGTTGTTTCCCATAATTGTTCTGGGTTCATTTCACCTAAACCTTTATATCTTTGTAATCCTAGTTGATCTCTTGAAATTCCCTTTTCTTCTAATTCTTTATATGCTTTTTCTAAATCTTCATCTGTATAGCAATATCTATCTTCCATTCCTTTTTTAGATAATTTATATAGTGGTGGTTGTGCTAAATAAACATTTCCATTTTCAATTAATGGTCTCATATATCTAAAGAAGAAAGTTAACAATAATGTTCTAATATGTGCACCATCTACATCGGCATCGGCCATAATGATAACTTTTCCATACCTGATTTTTGTTACATCAAAGTCACTACCAATTCCTGCTCCAACTGCTAGAATTACTGGATTTAGTTTGTCATTTCCATAAATTTTATCTGCTCTTGCTTTTTCAACGTTTAACATTTTTCCCCATAGAGGTAAAATAGCTTGGAATTTTCTGTCTCTTCCCTGTTTTGCACTTCCTCCAGCAGAATCTCCCTCAACAATATAAACTTCACATTCCTCTGGATTTTTACTACTACAATCTGCTAATTTTCCTGGTAAAGTAGATGTTTCAAGTGAATTCTTTTTCCTTACTAATTCTCTTGCTTTTCTTGCTGCTTCTCTTGCTCTTGCTGCACTAATACATTTTTCTAATATGGCTTTAGCTACAGTTGGGTTTTCTTCTAAAAATGTTGATAAAGATTCATTTACCATGCTTTGTACAATTCCTGCAACTTCGCTATTTCCTAATTTTGTTTTTGTTTGTCCCTCAAATTGTGGTTCTTTTACTTTTACAGATACAACTGCTGTAATTCCTTCTCTAATGTCTTCTCCCTGTAAGTTTTGATCTTTATCCTTTAAAATATTATGACTTCTTGCATAATCATTAAATACTTTTGTAAGTGATCTTTTAAATCCTTCTAAATGTGTTCCACCTTCTATGGTATTAATGTTATTTACAAAAGTATATATATTTTCAGAATAACTTGATGTATATTGAATTGCAATTTCTACTGGTACTTCCCCATCTTTTTCTACATATATTGGAGATTTATGTAACTTTTCTTTGTTCTTATTTAAATATTCAACAAAAGAAACTAGTCCACCTTCAAAACAAAATTCTGCTTTTTTAAAAGGTTCTTCCCTTTGATCTTCAATAGTTATTTTTAGTCCTTTTGTTAAAAATGCAATTTCTCTAAATCTTTTTTCTAATACTTCATATTCATAATCTAAACTTTCAAAAATTGTATCATCTGCTAAAAATCTAACTTTTGTTCCCGTTCCAGTTGCTTCCCCTATTTCTTCTAATTTTTGAACTGTCTTTCCTTTTTCAAATTTCATTTGATAAAGATGTCCGTCTCTTCTAATTGTTACTTCAGTCCAAGCAGATAAAGCATTAACAACAGAAGCTCCAACACCATGTAATCCTCCAGAAACTTTATAACCACTGTCTCCACCAAATTTTCCTCCAGCATGTAATACTGTGTAAACTGTTTCAGCAGTAGAGATTTTTGTTTTTGGGTGAATTTCAACTGGAATTCCTCTTCCATTATCTTCTACACTAATAACATTATTTGGTTCTATTATTACATTAATTTCTGTACAATAACCTGCTAAAGCTTCATCAACACCATTATCTACGATTTCATAAACACAATGATGTAAACCTCTAACAGATGTGCTACCTATATACATTCCTGGTCTTTTTCTTACTGCTTCAAGTCCCTCTAAAACTTGAATTTGCTCTGCGCCATATTTGTGTTCAAATTTTTCCATTTTGTTTCCTCCTAACAAGATTTTTTTAATGTTCCATCCTGTACATTATATATTAAAATTTTTTTATTTTCAACTATTATTTTTTCTGTACATGTTATAATTACTTGCGCATCTCTGATTTTTTCTAGAAAATTATGAATTCTACTTTTATCTAATTCTGACATAAAATCATCTAATAACAAAATTGGTTCTTCTCCTATGTCCTCTTTTACAATATTTAATTCAGATAATTTTAATGAAAGAATTGCTGTTCTATGTTGCCCTTGTGAACCATAAATATCAATCGGCTTTTTATCAATAAAAATAACAAAATCATCTCTGTGAATTCCCTTTGTTGTAAATCCTTTGATAATATCTAGTTTTCTTCTTTCCTTTAATAATTGTAAATATTTTTCCTTTGTATCACATTCTGATATATATTCTATGTCAATATCTTCTTTTTCACCTGTTATGTCCCCATGTATTTTTTTTATTTTTTCTTTTATTTTATTAATATATTCATTCCTATATTTATAAATAATATCTGCATGCTCTGCTAATTTAGCATCCCAAATATCTAGCAAATTTTCATCCTTTTTCTCTTCCTGTATTTGTCTTAAATAATTATTCCTCTGTTCCAATGTTTTTAAAAATAAATTCAAATGATACATATAATTAGGTTTTAATTGACTAATCATTATATCCAAAAATCTTCTTCTATTTTGAGGCCCACCTTTTAAAATATTTATATCATCTGGTGTAAAAATAACAATATTAATATTACCTAATAATTCACTTAATTTTTTTAGCTTTATTCCATTATGATAAATATTTTTTCTATGTCCTAATTCAATTTTTATTTTTCCTTCTCTATCTAATTTATCATATTCTATGTCTATTGTTGAATTTTCACTACCCAAACGAATCATTTCTTTGTCTTTTTTTGCACGGAAAGATTTTCCCATACTTCCTAAAAAAATAGCCTCTATAATATTCGTTTTTCCTTGAGCATTTTCTCCATAAAAAATGTTAATATTTTTGTCTAATTTAATTTCTTCCTGTTTATAATTCCTAAAATTGTTTATTTTGATTTTATTAATCCACATATTATACCCCATTTGTTTATAATTTTTTCTTTTTTTATCTTTTTTTTTCTAATTTATTCTTTTTTTATCTATTTTTTTCGTAATGAAATTATATGGCAAAAAAATAAAATCGTCTTATTTTTCATTCTCGTGCGTCGTTATTTTTTTTAGTCAAATTTTCTCATTTAGATTTTTTATAATTTTTTAAAAATCAAATAAATTCATTTATAGTAATTTATATTTATTTTTCTTTTATTATCTTTTAAAATCTTTTTTTTGCTATTTTTCTCTTTAAGTTTCCACAAGGAAATATCAATTTGTGGAAAACTAAAAATTAAAGGCAGAATTTCTTCTACCTTTTTCTTTTTAATCTTCTTTTAATCGAATTGGTAAAATCATATAAGTGTAATCGTTATTTTCAATTGACTTTATCAAACATGGTGATATGCTAGTTCCAAATTCTATATATACTTCTTCATCATCAATTGCTTTTAAACTATCTAGAAAATATTTTGGATTAAATCCTGCTTCTAAGTCTTTTCCTTCTGTTGAAACATACAATTCTTCTTTGGCATCCCCTGTTTGGTTAGTACATGAAATTGTTACTTTTCCTATATCTACTCTTACTTTTACAGGATATTTTTTCTCTTTTTCTATTGAAGATGCAGATATTAAACTAATTCTTTCAAAACTATTTTGAATATTATTTTTATTTACTTTAATTCTTGTTTCCCAATTACTTGGAATTACATTTTTATAATTTAAAAATTCTCCATCTAAAATTCTAGTAACTACTTTGCAATTATCCATTTCAAACAAAGCTTGATTTTTAGCTACTCCGATTTTTACATTATCAAATGAATCTGATATAATTTTATTCACTTCATTTAGAGTCTTTCCTGGAATAACTGCTTTAAAATTATTACTTTGTTTGTTTAAGAAAATAGAACGTAATGCCAACCTAAAACCATCTACAGAAACTATAGTTAATTTATTATTTTCAATTTCAAATAAACATCCTGTAAAAATTGGTCTACTCTCTTCTGTACTTACAGCGAAAATTGTTTTTCTTATCATGTTTTTTAAAACATTTTGGTCTACTTCTATAGAATTTTCTATTTCTATTTTTGGAAGTTCTGGAAATTCTTCTGGTTTCATTGTTGCTAATTTATACAATGAACCTTCACATTCAATTTCTAATAAATTGTTATTATTTAATGAAATGTGAATTTCTGTATCTGGTAATTTTCTAATAATTTCACTAAACATGATAGCATTTACTACTGTACTTCCCTGTTCTTTTACTTCGCATTCCATTACATATTCTATCCCTATTTCTAAATCATAGGTTGTTAATTTTATTTCATTATCATTAGTTTGGATTAGTATTCCTTCTAGTATAGGCATTGTTGTTTTTGAAGATACGCCTTTTACTACGGAATTAAGAGCTTTTAAAATAGTATCTTTGTAACAAACTATTTTCATTTTGCTTCCTCCTTTATATAATATAAAATATTATTAGTAGTATTAGTATTAGGTACTGTGGAAACTGTGGAAAACTATGTTGATTATTAGAATCCCTAGAAAAAATATTGTTTATAACTTAGTGGAAAACTTGTCGATTTTTCCACACTTTCCAAATTCAATTGTTGAAAAACTATTTGTTCACAGTTTATAAACAGCTTTTTAACAACTGGCTGTGGATATCGAATCAATTATTTCCGTAAGAATAGATTGATTTGTTTTTATACAAACAAGATTTTTTCAAACACAAATTTCAAAAAAATTTCAAAGTTGTTTTCCTTTCTATTGTTTTCCATTTATGATAATGTTTTTCACACTATCCACAATTAACTTAGTATTATTTTTCTCTTTAATTTCTTTTTCTATTTTTTTACATCCATGCATTACAGTTGAGTGGTCTCTTCCCCCAAAGTCTGTTCCTATTTGAGGATAAGACATGTTTGCTACTTCCCTACATAAGTACATAGCTATTTGTCTTGGAAAAGCAATATCATTAGAACGCTTATTACTTGATAAATCATCTTTATCTATGCTGAAATATTTTGCAACCGTTTCTTGGATGAAATCAGATGAAATTACTTTTTCACTTTCGTATTTGAATTCATTTATAATTTTTTCTGCTAGTTCTATAGTAATTGGGCTATGTGTCAAAGAAGCTCTAGCAACAATTTTATTATAAACTCCTTCTAATTCCCTAATGTTGGAATCTATTTTGTTTGCTATGTTAGAAAGAATGTAATCATCTATAATGACATTTTCTTCTTGAGCCTTTTTTCTTAAAATAGCAAAACGTGTTTCGTAATCTGGAGAATATAAATCTGCAAGAAGTCCCCATTCAAATCTAGATTTTAAGCGGTCTTCTAAAAATGGAATATCTCTAGGTGGCTTATCACTAGAAATAACAATTTGCTTCCTCTTCTCCCTCAAAGTATTGAAAGTATGGAAAAATTCTTCTTGAATTTTCTCTTTTCCAGCAATAAATTGAATATCATCAATTAGTAAAACATCAATTGTTCTGTATTTATTTCTAAACATGTCATTTTTGTAGTCTTTTATGGCATTAATTAATTGATTTGTGAATGTTTCAGATGTTACATATAACACATTGTAGTTTTTGTGTTTTTCTAATATTCGATTTCCAATGGCATGCATTAAGTGAGTTTTCCCTAATCCAGACCCTCCGTAAATAAATAGCGGATTATAGTCTTCTCCAGGCTTATCCCCTACTGCCAATGCAGCTGCATGTGCAAATTTATTATTATCACCAACGACGAAATTTTCAAAAGTGTATTTACGGTCAATTGTAGTTTGGTTTGACATTACTTCTGGTGATGGAAGCTCTTGTTGAGATTCTTCATCATATTCTTCAGTTTGATTTTTTAATTCTGCTTCTAATTGCTCTTTTTCTAAGTCAATAACAGAATATGTCCAATCTTTATTCGTAAGAAAACTTAATGTATTTAATATTAATGGTTTATATTTGTTTTCAGCATAGTCTCTTTGAAATTCAGAAACTGTTGTAAAAACAATATGATTTCCTTCTATACTGCGGATTTCTAATGGTTTTATCCATGTATCATAAGAAATTTTTGTTAGTTCTTTTCTTAGTTCATCTTTTATTTTTTGCATTAAATCTTGCATGTCTATGTCCATTTGAAATTCATCCTTTCTAAAATGTATTTATCCACAAATTTATCCACAACTGTTGATAAATCGGATTATTTTTAATTGATTTGCCTGCTATTTTTACGAACAAAAATTCATTTATTTTTCAATAAAAAATCATATTATTTCAATTTCCCTTATAATAACAAATTTTTATATAATAAGTCAATAAAAATGTGGAAAAAATTTTTAAAATGTGGATAAAGTATAAAAAAACTGTGGAAAAAAGTCTAAAAAAGTTAAAAAGTTACATAAAACAGAAAAATACTTTTTTTTTAAAAACACTTGACTTTTTATTACGGAATGAGGTATAATCGATATACTTGTTAATTATCAGTAGGAGGTGTAATTACAATGAAAAGAACATTTCAACCAAAAAACAGGCAAGAGAAGAAAGAACACGGATTTATGAAAAGAATGAAAACAAGAACAGGAAGAAATATATTAAAAGCAAGAAGAGCAAAAGGTAGAAAAAAATTAACTGCTTAAAGGTAGTGAAACGCAAGACCATATTTTTTCATCTTATTTACCAGATAAGGAAGGAAAAAAGAATGGAAAAAACAAAAATAATGAAAAAAAATTATGAATTTAAAAATGTTTTGTCAAAAGGAAAATATTATTCAGGGCAGTGTATAGAAGCTTTTATAAAAAAAGGTACCATAAAAGACACTAATTTTTTAGGAATTGCTATTAGCACAAAAATAGCAAAGGCAACACGAAGAAATCAAATAAAAAGGCTGATAAGAGAGAATTATTATTTTTATGAAAAATCTTTAAAAACAGGTTATCAGATAGTATTTTTATGGAAAAAAAGAGTAGGAACAGAAAAAGTAAATTATCAAAATATACACACAGACATGAATATTGTTTTAAAAAAAGCAAACATAATCGAGGAAGAAACATGAAAAAATTACTTATTTGGCTCATCAACGGATATCAAAAACATGTATCCTTATGGCTTGAAAGTAAAAATATTCATTGCAAATTTTATCCAACATGCTCAGAATATACAAAGCAAGCTATTCAAAAATATGGAGCAGGGAAGGGGATAATAAAAGGAATTCAAAGAATTCTAAGATGCAATCCTTTCTCAAAAGGAGGATATGATCCGCTAAAATAGAGTTGGGAGGAACAAAAATGTTTCAATTTTTTGCAAGCATATTTGGTTATTTGTTAGCAATTCTATATAATATAGTCAACAATTATGGATTTGCTATTATTTTATTTACAGTTATCATAAAATTATTATTGTTACCTTTATCCATAAAACAGCAAAGGACGATGCAAAAAACTACAAAATTACAGGAAAAATTAAAAGTAATCCAGTTTAAATACAAAAATGACCCAGAAAAAATGAATCAAGAAATGATGAACTTATACAAAACTGAAAAGATGAATCCATTCAGTGGTTGTTTAACAGGAATTGTTCAAATAATTTTAATACTATCAATTTTTTACTTAGTAAGAAGTCCTATTACATATATGGAAAAAATTTCAACGGACGATATAAACAAATACATAACACAATTGCAAGAAGATGGAAAAGAAGTAAGCAGAGTATATCCAGAAATTGACTTAATTAGAGAATACAATTGGCTAAAAGAAAAAAATCCAGAAGATGCAGATATAGAAAAACTAAATATCCAAATGAACTTTTTAGGATTAGATTTAAGTAAAATACCACAACAAAATATGACAGATTATACAGTATATATTATACCAATACTTTATATCATATCTTCTTTTATATCAATAAAAATGACAACAGCAATGCAACAAAAGCAACTGCAAAAAAATCAAAAGAGATTGATAGACGGGGAGAGTAAGGAGACAGAAGAACCAAAAGAAGACAATGAAATGGATGCAATTATGCAAACAAATAAAATGATGTCATGGATGATGCCAATTATGTCAATATCTATAGCTTTTGTAGCACCTTTAGGATTAGCACTGTATTGGTTAATAAGTAATATTTTAATGATTTTAGAAAGATTAATTATAGAAAAATGCCTTAAAAAAGAAGAAGCTAGTGAGGAGGAATAATCAATGGAAAAAACCATTATATCCGAGGGAAAAACTACTAATGAAGCCATTGAAAATGGATTAAAAAAATTAAATGTTTCTAAAGATAGAGTTGAAATTAAAGTATTAGAAAATGAAGATAAAAGAAGTTTTTTCAGTATCTTAACACCAAGAGTTGTTAAAGTAGAAATGACATTAAAAGAAAATAAAAATGAGAAGAAAATCAAACAAGAAGAAGTAAAGCCAAAAAAAGAAATACAACTAACAATCGAGGAACAAGAAAAAGCAAAAGAAAATATAGAATTATTTTTAAAAGATTTTGTATCAAAGCTAGCTGAAGGAACAACTTATACAGTAGAAAGCACAACGAGTTATATAAATGTTACCATAAATCATAATGAGTTAGGATATCTAATTGGTTACAGAGGAGAAACTCTATATGCATTACAAAATGTAATGTCTGCTATAGCTGGAAAAGGAATTGAAAACAAAGTAAGAGTTATTTTAGATATAGAGGGATATAAAGCAAAGCGAGAAAAAACACTAGAAGAATTAGCTGAAAAAGTTGCTAAAACAGTAATAAAAACGCACAAACCAGTGAAATTAGAACCAATGCAAGCATATGAAAGAAAAATTATTCATAGCAAATTACAACAAAATGCAAAAGTAGAGACGACAAGCATAGGTGAGGAACCATATAGAAGAGTAGTAATATCATTAAAAAAATAAAAAGATAAAATCGGATGTCAAAGGTCAGATTTTACAAATTATTTTGTAAATTCTATCTTTGACTTTTTTATTTGTAAAGGGGGGAAAAGTAATGAGTACAATCGTGTCAATATCTACGGCTCCACGGAATAGGCGGAATAGGTATTATTAGAATGAGTGGAGAAAACAGTTTTGACATATTAAACCGCATTTTTATAGCAAAAAAACAGCAAAAAATTGAGGACATTAAAGGATATACAATGAAATACGGCAATATTGTTGAAAATGGTCAAATAATTGATGAAGTATTAGTTTCTTATTTCAAAGCACCAAAGAGTTATACAACGGAAAATATGTGTGAAATCAATTCACATGGGGGAAATATCATTGTAAAAAAAATCTTAGAAATCTGCCTAAAAAATGGTGCTGAATTAGCTGAACCAGGGGAATTTACCAAAAGAGCATTTTTAAATGGGAGAATTGACTTGCTACAAGCAGAATCTGTTATTGATGTAATTAATGCTAAATCAGAAAGAGAAGCAAAAACAGGAATAAAGCAGTTAGAAGGAATGTTATCGAAAAAAATAGCAGACATAAAACAAGACATCTTAGATGTGATGGTCAATATAGAAGTTGCTATAGATTATCCAGAATATGATGTAGAAGAGGTTACAAATCAACAGATAGTGGAAATGCTAGATAAGGTAGAACCTAAATTACAAGCATTAGAGAAGAGTTTTGACAATGGAAAGATAATTAAAGAAGGGATAAAAACAGCAATTATAGGAAAACCAAATGTGGGTAAGTCATCACTTTTAAATGCTATTTTAAAAGAGGATAGAGCAATTGTTACGGAATATGAAGGAACAACAAGGGATACAATAGAAGAATTTGTAACAATTGGAGGAATTCCGTTAAAATTGATAGATACGGCAGGGATTAGAGAAGCAAAAGACGAAGTCGAAAAGATAGGAATAGTAAAATCTAGGGAAATGGCAAAAGAAGCTGATTTAATTATTGCTATTTTTGATAGTACGAAAGAATTAACAGCTGAAGATATTGACATTCTAGAATTAATAAAAAACAAAAAATCAATTATTATATTAAATAAGATTGACTTACCAACTGTTTTAGATGAGAATAATAGCTTATTGAAAAAATATAGTAGCAATATAATAAAAATGTCAGCATTAAATCAGGAAGGAATAGAGCAGATAGAAGAAAACATTATAAAACTATTTAATTTTAATGACATCAATTTTGATAATGAAACAGTAATAACAAATGTAAGGCACAAAAATTTAATAACAAAAGCAATTGAAAATATAAAAAAGACAAGAGAAATCATAGAAAATCAAATGCCAGTTGATATGATAGCAATTTTTATAAAAAATATTTTAGAAAATTTAGGCAATATTACTGGAGATATTGTAGAAGAAAATATTATCAATGAAATTTTTTCTAAATTCTGTTTAGGAAAATAAATTTAGACGCACGAAAATAAAAAATAAGACGTTTTAAAGTAAAAAACATATAATTTCATATATCAAGAACAAAAAAACAAATAAAGCGATTCTCATAGCAAATAAAAAGCGAATAAAAAAGATAAAAAAATGATATTTTTATAAAAGGCGAACAAGTAGTTGCAAATTACATAAAAAACAAATTTGCAGTAAAAATTTACTAAAACCTATTTTACAACCGAACAAAATCGATTAAACTCTTGATATAAGCAGGCATCACGAGTGATATACATAAAACAGATAAAAACAGATAGGTTAAAGGATACTAATATTGAAAAAAAACAGTGATTTTTGTTTCACGAGGAAGAGACATTTTTTGCAAAAAAATAAAAGGAGGAATAAATGAGTTATTTAGCGGGAGAATATGATGTAGCAGTAGTTGGAGCAGGACATGCAGGATGTGAAGCAG
>CANQES010000047.1 GCA_947595555.1 uncultured Clostridia bacterium
AGTTGACCTTTTTTATACTAAAAAAAATTTTAATTTTTTTCTAAAAAACTATTGACTTTTCATAGTTGGTCTCCTCTACATCATTTAATCTCATTTCTGGTATTCCTTATATACATTATCATAATATATATATCATAATCATATTTGTTTTTCAATCCATATTTTTATAATATCCTATGACATAAGGTTCTTTTAAACTTCCTTCAATAGGACTTTGCAAGTATATCGAAATTTTTTCATCCGATTCATCTATTTTTAATTTCGTGAATCTACCATATCTATAGGTTCGATCCTCCTCACTTGAATATTCATCTCTAGTAGAATCAATGCAAATTCTAAAACTTTCATTTCCTTCAAATTTAACATCTGTTATTATCATATCTCCTTCATCAGTATTATTAATACATCTTACAAAATCTGGTACATTATTTTTTACATTTTCCAAAAATCTATCTAATTCATCTTTATTATATATTTTATGATTATTAGATGATATTACACAATTATCTTTTATTGCTTGAGTAAAACTGTAATCTTCTGGTAGCTCTTCTATTTTTGTTTTATAATCTGTTTCTGTCTGTATATTAACTACGTTTATTTGTGTTGGATAACTATCCAAAATGTCTCCTCTATATGTAATTAATAGCTCTGCTCCTTCAAAGTAAATCATATCATTATTTTCGCCTAAACCAATACTTACTCTATCTGATAATAATTTTATATCTTTTTCTTCTATAGGTTTTACTTCTATTGCTTTTTCTGTTGAACTGACAACTATTGCCCTGAATGAATGATTTTGATTAGAATTTTCATTCATTGCTTCATTATGTATGCCAATTTCATTATTATTTGCGCCAATTATGACTCCCGACATATATTTTCCAAACATAAGAATGCCTACTACACATATAATTAATAACATGATTACTGTTCCTAATATTATTTTAATTTTTTTATTCATTTGTATCACCTAACCTTCCTATTATTTAGACGTTTTTGGATTGCATTTTAGTTTGTATTTTATAAAAAATTATCATATTTGTCATTTATTTCTAAATTTTCGAGTGTTTTTTTATATGTTTGTAGTTCTTCTTCCAATAAAAAAGAGCTTTTCAGCTCTATGTCTATATTGTTTTATAGGATTATGGGGCCGTCCCCAAATCCTCTTTTTACAAATGCATTACTCTTTGCTTTATTTCTTTTGTTTTTCCTACATTCCAAAAGTTTTCTCCTAAATAGCCACAAGTTCTTCTTACAACTGTCATTTTGCTATGGTTTTTATTTCCACAGTTTGGGCATTCCCATTCATTTTCCTTATTTATAGTAATTTCTCCATCAAAGCCACATTCATGACAGTAGTCTGATTTTGTATTGAATTCTGCATATTGTATATTATCATAAATAAATTTTACGACAGATTCTAAAGCTTCTATATTTTGATTCATGTTTGGTATTTCAATATAAGATATTGCTCCTCCTGATGAGATTTTTTGGAATTCACTTTCAAATGATAGTTTTTCAAAGGCATCTATTTTTTCTCTAACATCAACATGATATGAGTTTGTATAATATCCTTTGTCTGTAATATCTTTTATGGTTCCAAATTTTTCTTTATCAATTTTAGCAAATTTATAGCATAAACTTTCTGCTGGTGTACCATATAATGCAAATCCGATGTTGGTTTCTTTTTTCCATCTGTCTGTTGTTTCTCTTAGATGTTTCATAACTTTTAAAGCAAATTCGTGTCCTTTTTCAGTTGTATGTGATTCTCCTGTCATTAGCTTTGTTACTTCATATAGTCCTATGTAACCTAATGATAGTGTAGAATATCCACCAAATAATAATTTATCTATGGTTTCACCTTTTTTCAATCTAGCAATAGCTCCGTATTGCCAGTGAATAGGACTGATGTCTGATTTTGTTCCTAACAAAGCATAATGTCTGCACATTAAAGCTTCTTTGCATAGTTCTAATCTTTCGTCAAATTCTTGCCAAAATTTTTCTTCATCGCCTTCAGCAACAATTCCTATTTGTGGTAAATTAATACTAACTACTCCTTGATTAAATCTTCCTTCAAATTTATAATGTCCATTTTCATCTTTCCATGGTGATAAGAAACTTCTACATCCCATTGGACTAAATACATTTCCTTCATAATTTTCACGCATCTTCTTAGCTGAAATATAATCTGGATACATTCTTTTGGCTGAACATTTTACAGCTAATTTTGTTAAATAATCATATTCGCCACCTGTTAAATTATTGCATTCATCTAGAACATATACTAATTTTGGAAATGCTGGTGTTACATATACTCCTGCTTCATTTTTAATTCCTTTTATTCTTTGTCTAATAACTTCCTCTATTATCATCGCATTTTCTTTTATATATGGATCATCTTTTTCTAAATGTAAAAATAATGTTACAAATGGTGATTGACCATTAGTCGTCATTAATGTATTAATTTGATATTGAATTGTTTGAACTCCTGCTTTTAATTCTGCTTTTAGTCTGTCTTGAATAATAGCTTCCATAGTCTCTTTTGGCATTTTATTACTATACTTTTCTTCCATTTCACTTTTAAATTTGTCATAACTTTTTCTTAAATATTTTCCTAAGTGAATTAAGTCTACAGATTGACCACCATATTGATTACTAGCTACCGCGGCAATAATTTGTGTTGTAATTGTACAGGCTACTTGGAAGCTTTTTGGAGTTTCTATTAATTTTCCATTCATTACTGTCCCGTTATCTAACATGTCAGCTATGTTTATTAAACAGCAATTGAAAATTGGTTGAACGAAATAGTCTGCGTCATGAAAATGTAAAATACCTTCATCATGTGCTTTAGATATTTTTTCTGGTAATAAAATTCTTCTCGTTAAATCTCTTGAAACTTCTCCAGCTATGTAATCTCTTTGTGTAGAAGCAAGTACAGTATTTTTATTTGAATTTTCTTCTGCTAATTCTTTGTTTTCATTTCGAATTAATCCGTAGAATAGATTCATCTGTCGTATTTTGTTTTCTTACTAAAGCTCTTGTATAACGATATACAATGTATTTTTTTGCTAATTCAAATTTTTGAATTTCCATTAGCTTTTCTTCTATAATATCTTGTATATCTTCTACCAACATTCTTTTTTTACCAATGTCTTCAATGTATTTTATTATGTCTTTTATATCTTCTTTTGTAGCCTTATCTTTTGCTCTTACTTCATTATTTGCCTTTTCAATTGCAACTCTTATTTTCTCTCTATCATAGTCAACAGCTCTTCCATCTCTTTTTATAATTTTCATATTGCATCCCCCATTTCTAATTTGTATGTTTCTATTATACAAAAACTTTTTTCTTTTTCTGTTGCAAAAACAACAAATTATGGTTTGCATTTTTTTGTTTTGCTTATTTGTAAGATTTTGTCGATTATTACATTTTTATTACAATAATATTACATCCAAATTAATATTTTATAACTATAATTATATATTTATGTTGCATTTGCAACTTTTTTCTAGTATAATGGTTTTATTATTTTAGGAGAAAGAATCATGAATGTTAATTTTGATATTGAAAAATTTATTAAAAATTTTGAAAATAGTTGTCACAGAGTTCAAAAAAAGACTTTTGCAAAAAATGAAGTCATTACTAGTTATATTGAAAAAAGAAACCAATTTTGCATATTAATAGAAGGGAATGCAGATTTAGTTCGTTATGATTTAAATGGTAATAGAACTATTGTTGAACACTTTTCAAAAAATGATGTTTTTGGAGAAGTATTTTATAGAGTTACAACAAACAATGAATTATTGGTAGAAGCTCGTGAAAAGTGTGAAGTATTATTTTATATTTATGATGATATTCATACAAAATGCAAAAATAGTTGTAAATTTCATCAAGTATTATCAGAAGACTTACCTGAATTAATTCTTAGCAAAGTGACTAATTTAAATATGAGAATTGAATTACTGACAAAAAGGTCTATACGTGATAAATTGCTTGGATATTTCACTATGCTATCTACTAGAAATTTAAGTAAAACTTTTTTACTGCCTTTTTCATTGACAGATTTGGCCGACTTTTTAAGTATTGATAGAAGTGCTATGATGCGTGAATTAAAGCTTCTAAGAGAGGATGGTTTTATTGAAAAGAGCGGAAATCGAATTACTTTATTATATAAATAAATTGTGGGCTGGTAAAAAAACACCAGCCCATTTGGTTTTGTGTAACTAGGCTACCAACAAATCGGCATGCCATTTGTTGTCGGAAGCTCCGACCAGAATGTTGCTCCATGGATATCTTTCATTTCTATGAGCAACGCCTTAGGATTGTCTATCATGTGGATGAAAGCACTTTTTAAGTCTTTTAAGATTAAACCTTTGTCAGTATCTAATTGTAGAAAACCCTTTTCAGTTACTGAAAATTCCCTAACAACAGAATTGTCGGAAATTTGTATAATTTGCATTTTCTTTTCATCTTCGCACTCTACAATCCGATACCCAAAGTTATTAATGTCTTCCATTTTTCCGCATGTTACTCCGATCATACAAACCCTCCTATTAATTGATTAATTATTAGTTACTACTATAATATTATATACTAAAATTATCAATATTTCAAGGATTTTTGTGTAGATTTAAAATAATTTAGGTTTTAATTCCAAATAAATAGGTTTTTCATCCTTTAGCAATGTCATCATTCCATGACCTGGATATACAATTGTTTCATCTGGTAATGTCATAATTTTTGTTTCAATAGAATGTATAATATCTTCTCTACTAGAAGTTGGTAAATCAGTTCTGCCCCATGTACCTCTAAAAATTGTATCACCTGAAAATAAACAATTTTCCTTTTCACAATAAAGGCTTGTACTTCCTTTAGTATGACCTGGTGTGTGAAGTACTTTAAATTGTAAATCTCCCAAATGTATAGTATCATCATCATCAATTCTTGAATCAGCTTCTAATTCAATTTGCCCCAGCCCAATATAAGGAAATAAATTAATATCTGGATTATTTAAACCATTACTATCCTGTCGATGAATTAAGATTTTACCACCACAACGGCTTTTTAATTCTGCTACTCCTAATATATGGTCACTATGGCAATGTGTCAAATAAATATATTTTAATTTTCCTTCCATAATGTTAATTAATTCTTGAATTTTGTCTACATCTCCTGCTGGGTCAATTACCATTGTTTCTTTTGAAGTCTCATCTAATATAATATAGCAATTAGTTGGATCTCCTATCCAAGTTTCTATCTTTAGTTCTTTTAACTTCATTATTTCTTTCTCCTTACTTCATAAACACTCTCTACTTTTCGTATTGCTTTTTGGGCATTATTTAATTCATCTAAACTATCTACTTCTAATGTAATATCTATGATTGCAATACTCTCTTTAGTTGTTTTGGTATTTACGCCAAAAATTTTAGCTTTAGTTGTTCCAATTTCTCTTAAAATATCCATTAATAAACCGCTTCTGTCATTAGAACATATTTCAATATCTACCTGATATGAAGACTCACTCTCTTTATACCATTCTACATCTATCATCCTATTTTCTTCTGAAACTAAATCTCTAATATTAATGCAATCTTTCCTATGAACAGACACTCCTCTACCTTTTGTAATATATCCTACAATGTCATCTCCAGGAAGTGGATTACAACATTTTGAAAGTTTAACCAAACAATTATCTATGCCCTTAACAATAATTCCTGAATTAGATGTTTTTGGTCTTTTTTGCCTTGCCTTTGCTAATTCTTCTATTTTCTCTTCAATATTTTCTTCTTCATGTTCTTTTCTATATTCTTGCAACATTCTTGCAATAACTTTCACAGCAGAATTAGCACCGAATCCAACAGCCGCATACATTTCTTCTAAAGTTTTGTATTTATACTTATCTAACATAGGTTCAATATATTCATTTTTAAATAAATCTGAATATGAAAAACCAATTCTTTTTAATTCTTTTTCGATTAATTCTTTTCCTTTTTCAATATTTTCGGCTTTTTGTGCTTTTTTAAACCAACTTAATATTTTATTTTTTGCGCTACTACTTTTTACAAATTTCAACCAGTCTCTACTTGGTCCCTTTGAATTATCTGATGTAATAATTTCAACTATGTCCCCACTTTTTAAAGGAGTAATTATTGGCATCATTTTACTATTAATCTTGCATCCAGTCATATGATGACCAATTTCAGCATGAATACTGTATGCAAAATCAATTGGTGTAGCACCTCTTGGTAAAACCTTTATTGCTCCTTTTGGTGTAAATACATAAACTTCATCTTCAAATAATTCAGTTTTAAGTGTATTTAAAAATTCTTGTGGGTCTTGCATATCTTTTTGCCATTCTAATGTTTCTCTAAGCCATGCTAATTTGTCTTCTTCTACTTTTACTGGAGTTTTTTTACCAAGGAAACTAGCTTCTTTATATGCCCAATGTGCAGCAATACCAAACTCTGCTATTCGATGCATGTCCCATGTTCTAATTTGTACTTCAAATGGTGTTCCCTTATCTCCTAATAATGTTGTATGGATAGATTGATACATGTTTGGCTTTGGTACTGCAATATAATCTTTAAATCTCCCTGGCATAGGGCTATACATTTCGTGAACTACACCTAATGCAGCATAACAGTCTTTAATATTATTTACTAAAATACGTAAAGCAAACAAGTCATATATTTGATCAAGAGTTTTGTTATCTCTTTTCATTTTCCTATAAATACTATATAAGTGCTTTGCTCTTCCGTGTAACTTCCGCTTCTATTCTTTGCTTTTTTAGTGCATTACGAATGTCATCCATAATTTTTTCTATGAATTTTAATCTTTCTTCCCTTTTTTTATTTATTCCTTCTACTAGTTCATGATATTCTTCTGGATTTAAATACTTAAACCCTAAATCTTCTAATTCCCATTTTATAGAATATAAACCTAATCTATTTGCTAAAGGTGCATATAATTCCATTGTTTCTTTGGCATTTGCAATTTGTCTATCTCTTTTTAAATATTTTAAAGTTCTCATATTATGAAGCCTGTCAGCTAATTTAATTAGTATTACCCTAATATCTTTTCCCATTGCCAAAAACATTTTTCTATAGTCTTCTACCTGTTGCTCTTCCATTGAAGCAAATTGTACAGAGCCAAGTTTTGTTACACCTTCTACCATATCTGCAATTTCTTGTCCAAATTCTTCTTCAATATTTTGTTCTGTTACGTCAGTATCTTCAACTAAGTCATGTAACAAAGCTGCACAGATAGTACTATCATCTAGACCAATATCTGCTAAAATATAAGCAACATTTAGCGGATGTATGATATATGGTTCACCTGAACGTCTACATTGTCCATCATGATGTTGACTTGCATATTCATATGCTTTTATTATTAATTTTACATCTACTTTTCTACTATGCTGTTTGCGCTTGGCTATTATATCTTGTATTGTAATATCACTATCTTCTTGCATATCTACACTTCCTTTATTATTACAAAGATTTCATCATGTCTTTCATATTAATTTGTAATGTTTCTACTCCATTAAAACTATTTATTTCCAATACTCCTACTACATCAATTTTATCACCAATGCGGTAATCCTCTGCTAAATGTCCCATATTAAATCCTATAGCATTTACAATAGTATTATTATCTTTTAATGTCAATTTTAAATGTTTTCCTTCAGATAATGCACGAATAGAATCTATTTTTAAATTTTTAAAAGCAAAAATTGGTGTTTTATTTCCTTCTCCAAAAGGCTCTAATTGTTTTAGACTTTCTACCATATCTTTATTTACGTCTTTAATATCAATTCTTGCATCTACTTGTAAAATTGGTACTATGTTCTCAATATGGGCCTCTGATGCTATTTTTTCAAAACTACATCTAAATTTTTCGAAATTTTCTTTCCTAATTGTTATTCCAACAGCCATACTGTGTCCACCAAATTTTTCAATAGTGTTAGCACATTTTGTTAAAGCATCATGTAAATCAAATCCTGGTACACTTCTTCCAGAACCTTTACCTATTCCATCTTCTTCAAAGCTTAATAAAATGCTTGGTTTGAAATACAATTCTGTAATTTTTGAAGATACTATTCCGTATTACACCATGATGCCAATTTTCTCCTCCAACTATAATGGCTTTGTTTTTATCTAAACCTTCTTGTTCTATTTTTTGCATAGCGTTTTCAAATATGCTTTTTTCAGTCTCCTGCCTAATGCGATTATGTTCATTTAATTTTGCTGTTAATTCATCTACATGTCGTATATTTTTGGATAACAATAATTCTAAAGCTTCTTCTGCCTTCCCCATTCTTCCACATGCATTTATTCTTGGTGCAATTCCAAAAGAAATACTTGTTGAATCAATTTTATGATATCCGGAAGATTGTATAATAGAACGTAAGCCTATGTTTTTAGTTTGACGAATTAATAATAATCCTAATTTAGTTATTACTCTATTTTCATCGATTAAAGGAACTATGTCTGAAATAGTTCCAACACATACAATGTCTAAATATTTTAAATAATCTTCTTCTTTACAACCTAAAGATGTCCCAATTGCTTGTATTAATTTAAAAACTACACCTACGCCTGCTAGTTCTCTAAAAGGATAATGACTGTCTTTTCTTTTGTTGTCAATAACTGCAAAAGCATCTGGTAACTCATTCCCTGGTTCATGATGGTCAGTTATAATGGTTTCAATTCCAAGTGAATTTGAATATGCAATTTCATCTATTGCTGAAATTCCACAATCTACTGTAATCATTAATTGACATCCGGTATCGAAAATTTTTTTAACTGCATCTTTGTTTAAACCATATCCTTCATTTAATCTGTTTGGTATGTATGTTGATACTTCTAATCCTCTGTCTTTTAAAAAACTCTTTAGAACCGTAATACTAGTAATTCCATCTACGTCATAATCGCCATAAATCGTTACTTTTTCTTGTTTTTCAATTGCCTTTATAATTCTTTCTACTGCTTTTTTCATATCTGTAATTAAAAATGGGTCATGAAAGTCTTTTCTAGTCGGTTCTAAAAATAATTTTATGTCTTTTTCTTCCGTAATTCCTCTATTAATTAGTATTGTTGCAAGTAGTTTATTAATTTGATTTTTTTCAGCTATTTCATTAATCTCTTCTTCACTTGTTTCATAAATTTGCCATTTTTTGTTCATATTCCTCTCCTAAAATATTATTTTGTTTTATTCTATACTATTTTCGAGTTTTTTAAAAGAGTTTTTGTAAAATTTTATTCATCTTTGGCTGTGTTTATTTTAAATAATTTAAAAATTTCAACAATTATAATTGGAGAAACAATTAAACCTATTAACTCTAAAATATTTTCTGTTGGTAATACTGGAATGCTAAATATGTTTCTTAAAAATGGTATCATTAAAATAATTAACATTAAAGCTGCTGATGCCAAAACAGCCCAAATCAATTTACTATTATTAAAAATATTAGTTTTAAATATTGATTCTTTGTTATGTCGTACATTAAATACATGCACTAATTCTGATAGAGCAAGAGTTGCAAAAGCCATTGTTTGACCTACTTCTATTTTAGATTCGTCTAAAGTTAATCCATCTATTGCTGTATTAGTAGTTGCTAGACCTATCACAAAAGCAGATAAAGTAAGTAGTCCTATCATAATTCCTTGATAAATAACACGCCATGTCATTCCTTTTGTGAATACTCCTTTTCCTGGTTTTGCAGGTTTTCTATTCATAATATCTTTATTAGCTGGATCAAAAGCCAATGCCAATGCTGGAAGTGAATCAGTTACTAAATTAATCCACAAAATATGAATTGGTAACAATATTTCCAAATGTCCAATATCAGTAATACCAAACCATTTTGCAAATAATGGAGTAAATATTGTTGCCATAAATAGAACTACTATTTCTCCAATATTACTTGATAATAAGAATTGAATAACTTTTAAAATATTATCATAAATTCTTCTTCCCTCTTCTACTGCTGAAACAATAGTTGCAAAATTGTCATCTGTTAAAATAACATCAGCTGCCTCTTTTGCTACATCTGTTCCAACAACTCCCATTGCACATCCTATATCAGATGTTTTTAATGCTGGGCTATCATTAACACCATCACCTGTCATGGCAACAATTTCCCCGTTTTTCTGCCAAGCCTTTACAATTCTAACTTTATGCTCTGGAGAAACTCTTGCATAAACAGAATACTGTCTTACTTTTTTCTCTAATTCTTCATCAGACATTTTTTCAAGTTCTAATCCTGTAATAGCTTCTTCTTCTTTTTCTAAAATACCTAATTTTTTAGCAATTGCAGTCGCTGTAATCTTATGGTCTCCTGTAATCATAACTGTTTTTATTCCAGCAGTTTTACATTTTTCTACCGCTTTTTTTGCTTCTTCCCTTGGTGGATCAATCATTCCTACTAAACCAATAAATGTTAAATCTTTTTCTATATTTTTCATTTCTTCATCTGTTGGTATTTTGTCTATCTCACGATATGCACATGCTAATACTCTTAAAGCTTCTTTAGCCATATTTTCATTGTGCTCTTTAATTTTTATAGTATAATTTTCTAAATCTTCTTTTACTTCACCATTTAATAAATAAGAATTACATCTTTTTAATAGTTCATCTACTCCACCTTTTGTATAAACAATATATTTACCATTTATGTCATTAACAGTTGTCATTAATTTTCTTTCAGAATCAAATGGAATTTCATTTAAACGAGGTGCTCTATCATATATACTAGGGTCAAAATCTAATTTAAATGCCATATCTACTAATGCTGTTTCTGTAGGG
>CANQES010000048.1 GCA_947595555.1 uncultured Clostridia bacterium
CAAAAAGGCTGTAAGTCTTAATTATCAAGACTTAAAAGTCTTTTTTTACTCATTAACTGTCAAATATGAGATTATATTATAAAAAGCTATATTTGTCAATAGTTTCTTCATAAATTTACAATAAAAAATTGACTTTTTATCTAAAGTCAATTTTTTATTTCTCTCGCTTTTACAATAACTCTAAGTTTACTGTCATTTGTACAAGTGATTAATGTTACTTCTTTTTTTCCGTTCGTCAATTGTGTAGTACAGCTAACGTCTTTTGGATCTACTTCATATTTATTATATATTTGATATTGTATTGTTTTTCCTGATAAATCTGTTATGTCTATAATGTCTCCATTTTCTAATGTTGGTACTTTACTGAAGAATCTAGTATTTCTATAATTATGACCTACAATACAAAAGTTTCCAACTTGATTTGGATTTGGTCCCCAAAACTTAGTTGGCGAAATTTTTATTAAATCTTCCGTTTCCTCTATTGTGTCTGTTGGACCATCAATGACTGCATATTCTATTCCAATTTTTGGTATTCTAATAGTAGCTACTGTAGTATATTTAAATCCATTTTGTGTTGTCTGTACTTCCTGCGTTGGCACAGTTTCTACTTCTTCTGAAATTTCTTGTTGTTCATTTTCATCTAATACAACAATTAAAATATTGTTCTTTACTACTGTTGTGTCTTCTGCTGCAGTTTCGGGAATTGCTATGTTTTGTAAAATAGATTGTGATACTTCTTCACTCCTATTTCGGTCATATTCTGCATAAATACCAACAGAAATCAAAATGCACATTAAAAAAACAGATAAAAAGAAATCTATTTTATACATTTTCTTTTTTCTTTTTAATTCTGGTGTTATATACAATTTTTTAGTGACCAAAATTTGATTCATATTAACCCCCTATCTTATATTCTTTTTAATTATATCACAAAAAATTTCAAATGGAAATAGCTTTTTAAAATATTCTTAAAATATCATTATAAGTCACATATAATGACAAGGCTATCAAAATTGCAAATCCTAGCATTTGAATATTAATTTCAGTTTGTAGTTTCAAAGGCTTTCTTCTAATAGCCTCTATCAAAAGAATTAAAACTTTACCTCCATCCAAAGCAGGAATTGGCAACAAATTAGTTACTCCTAAAGACAGAGAAATCAACGCCATCATTTCTAAAAATTCTCTTACACCATCAGTTTTTGCAACAATTTCAGAAATTCCAACCGGTCCCATCATTTGGTCAACACCCACATTGCCAGTAAATAACTGTTTTAAATTATCCACAATTGAAACTAAAAATTCGCCTGTTTGCATTCCGCCATTAATGCAATGATTAATAAATGTATCTTCTGCTGGTTTTAAACTAACTCCTAAAAAATAAGTGTACTGATAATCTGGTGTTAATTCTATATTAATTTCTTGTTCTCCTCTTTTAACTGTTAATAGTATTACATTAACACCCTCTTTTCCAATTTCTTGTACAGCTATATGTCTATCTCCGTTAATATCTACATGATTTACTTTTAATAAAACATCATTAGCTTTTATTCCTTGACGTTCAGAGCAACTTCCCTTTCCCACTGCAATAATTTTACATTTATCATCCAAATAAATTCCTGTAATTTTTGACTGTATTGCAGTTGGTTTTACATTATATTCAACAATTTCTCCGCTTCTTTCAATTTTTAATGAAATGTCTTCTCCTTCTATTTTTTCCATTACACTTTTTAAATCTTTTTGGTTTTTAATATTAACTCCATTAGCTTCTATTATTTTATCACCTGATTGTAAATTAATTTCTTTTGCTGCATACCCATCTAACACTTTATCTATTTCATTAGATACATATGTACCTGATGTTGCTGTCAAAGAGAAATAAATTAGAATAGCAAAAATAATATTTACTGTTGCACCAGCTAATACAATAGCAATCCTTTTTGGAATACTAGCCTTAGAAAAGGACATTTCATCGTCTGAAGCCTCATCTTCTCCTTCCATACTATTAAATCCACCAAGTGGAATTAGTCTTAATGTATATTTTGTTTCTTTTCCTTGTTTACTCCAAATTGTTGGACCAAAGCCTATAGCAAATTCGTTAACCTTAACTTTACACAGTTTAGCTACAATAAAGTGCCCTAATTCATGAATGGTAATTAAGACACCCAATAATATAATAATTTTAATTGCTGATAATAAAAAACCTATCAATTTTTTCCTCCCTTGAAAAATAAGGATTATGGGGCCGTCCCCAATTCCTCGGTTCTGATTACAATAATGTAAATAAAGCATAAGCAAATGGTGCTAAAAATATTAAGCTATCAATTCTATCTAACATTCCACCATGTCCTGGTATTAGATTGCTATAGTCTTTGATATCTACATATCTCTTTATGCTTGATGCTGCAAAGTCTCCTATTTGCCCTACTAAACTTAATATTATTCCTATTCCTGTTATAAATAAATATGAAATGTTCATATTCCAGTAATTATTTGCAAAGTATGTATAAATTAACATTAGTATTACTGCTCCTATAGTTCCTCCTATACATCCTTCTATTGTTTTTTTAGGGCTTACTTTGCTGAATTTGTGTTTTCCAAATTTGCGACCTATGAAATAAGCAAATATGTCAGTTCCCCATGCTGCAAATATTGCATACCAAATTAGTACTTTTCCTTTTGGCATCCCATCAATAAATGCAACAAACATTATAAAAAATACTACATAAAAGATTCCAATAAATGTGTATGCAATGTCTTTAAATGTTGTTTTCATATCAGTAGCAATTACTTGCGAAAATAAAATGATTAAAATGGTTGGTACACTAAGTGTTACTACCATGTTAAGTGCATCTTCTGGCACAACGTGTATAAAAGCAATACTAAAACAACTTGCATAACTTATCCATTTTATTGGATTTGCTACTTTTTTTACTGCATTTAGATATTCACTCATAGATAATAATGCAATAACTGATAATGCAATATCTACTACTACTCTATTTCCTAATAATAAGATAATTAAGACTAACGGGAAACCTAATAAACCAGATGTAATTCTTTGTACATTCATAATTTTTCCTTCCTTTAATTTGCACCAAATTTTCTAGTTCTTTTTTGATATTCAATGATAGCATTATCTATATCTTCTTCTGTGAAATCTGGCCAATTTTTATCTACAAATAAAAATTCTGTATATACTAATTGCCATGGTAGAAAATTGCTTAATCTTTGTTCTCCACTAGTTCTAATTAGTAAGTCTGGATCTGGCATTCCCTTTGTGTATAATGAATTAGAGACTACTTCTTCTGTTATATTTTCTGTAGTTAGTTCTCCTTTTTCTACTTTGCTCGCAATGTCTTTTATTGCTTTGACTAATTCATCTCTTCCACCATAGTTTAATGCTATATTAAAAGTCACTCCTGTGTTGTTTTTTGTTCTTTCCATACACTTTCGTATGCTTTTTTGCATACCTTTTGATAATACAGAAATATCTCCTAAAATTTTTACTTTGATGTTTTCTGTGTCTGCTCTTTTAGTATAATCATCTAAATAGGTTTGAAGTAATAACATTAAAGCACTTACTTCATCTTCTGCCCTTTTCCAATTTTCAGTGGAAAATGCATATACTGTTATATATGGTAAACCTATTTTATTAGCATAACGTACAATTTTTTCTAAAGTTTTTGCTCCTTCTTTGTGTCCGTAACTTACAGGCATTCCCTTTTGCTTTGCCCATCTTCTATTTCCATCCATAATTATGGCAATATGATTTGGCATAGTTTCTTTATTATATTCCATTTTTTCTCCTCGCGATATTATTTATTTCGGTTTTTTATGTACAAAGCTAACTCTTTTAAAAATTCTGCCCTGTCTCCATAAATGTCTATGTCTTTGATTGCTTCTTTTGTTATTTTTTCTAAAATGTCTTTGGCACCTTGTAATCCATATTGAGAAACATAAGTGCATTTTCCCGCTTTTTTATCATTTCCTACAGGTTTTCCTAAGACTTTTTCGTCCCCTTCTTCTGATAAGATGTCATCTTTTATTTGAAATGCTAAGCCTATTTTTTCTGCATAATTTGATAGTCTTTGTAAGTCATTTTCTGCACATCCTGCAAGTATAGCTCCCATTCTGACTGATAATATAAGAAAAGCACCTGTTTTATTTGCATGAATATATTTTAATTGTTCTTCTGTTATCTGTTTTCCTTCTAATTCAGTGTCTAAATATTCTCCAGCTATCATTCTGTCTATAGCATGTGTAAATTCTTGAAAAATTTGCAACTTACTTGGTAATTCTTCTAATGATGATTTTCTTAAATCTTCACTAATAATTCCGATATGCATAGTTCAACAATCCATCTCCAGCTAAGATAGCTGTAGCTTCATTATATTTTTTATGATTAGTTGGTTTTCCATGTCTAAAATCATCATTGTCTATTCCTGGCAAATCATCATGAATTAAAGAAAAATTATGTACCATCTCAATAGCTACAGCATATGTCATGCATTTTTCAATGTCAGATTTAAAAAGTTGATAAGTTGCTATAACTAAAATTGGTCTTAAACGTTTTCCACCTGCCATTAAACTATATGTCATTGATTCATTTAAAATGTCTTCTGGGCATTTTTGTTTTCTATTATATTTTTCTAATTCTTGATTTATCTGTTGTTGATAGGCTGTTAATTTCTCTTTAAAATCCATTTATATCCTATCCTTTCTAATGACATCTTTATACTGACATAACTTCTTTTTCTTTTTCCTCTAAAATCTTATCAATGTCTTCTATATTTTTATCTGTTATTTTTTGAATGTCATTTTCTGCTTGTTTTAATTCATCTTCTGTCATATCTCCATTTTTTTGAGAAGCTTTTGCTTCATCTATTCCATCTCTTCTAATTGAACGAATTGCAACTTTTGCTTCTTCTGCCATTTTTCTTACGTCTTTTACGATATCTTTTCTTCTCTCTTCATTTAATTCTGGAAAAGCTAATCTTATGACTTTTCCATCATTGTTTGGATTAATTCCAATGTCAGATGACAAAATCGCTTTTTCAATGTCTTTTAAAACACTAGCGTCCCATGGCTGGATTACTATTAATCTAGCTTCTGGTACAGAAACTCCTGCTACTTGATTTATCGGTGTTGGTGTTCCATAATAGTCTATTTTTACTTTGTTTAAGATTGCAGGATTTGCACGTCCTGCTCTTATTTCTGCTAATTTTTCTTGATATACACTAATAGTCTTTTCCATTTTTTCTTTTAAATTTGTATAATCCATAATTTTCTCTCCTTTTTTATTTAGGATACAATAGTTCCTATTTTTTCTCCTTTTACAGCTCTAACAATATTTTCTGGGTCTGCAATTCCAAATACCAATAATGGTATGTTATTGTCCCTACATAATGCAGTAGCTGTTGAATCCATTACTTTTAAGTCTTTTTCTAGAACTTCCATATATGAAATCTCTTCGTATTTTTCAGCTGTTGGATCAATTTTTGGATCTGCTGAATATACTGCATCTATTGCTTTTCCTAGTAAAATAACATCTGCTTTGATTTCTGTAGCTCGTAATACAGCTGCTGTATCTGTAGTAAAATATGGATGCCCTGTACCACAAGCAAATATTACCACTCTTCCTCTATTTAAATGTTTTTCAGCTTTTCTTTGAATAAAAGGTTCTGCAATTTCTCTCATTTCAATTGCTGTTTGTACTCTTGCATAAATGCCTCTTGCCTCTAATGCATCTTGCAGAGCTAATCCATTCATTGCTGTTGCAAGCATTCCCATGTAGTCAGCTGTCGTTCTTTCCATTTGATGGTCATTTCTTCCTCTCCAAAAGTTTCCTCCTCCTACTACAATAGCAACTTGTACTCCCATTTCTACAATTTCTTTTATTTTGTCACATATCTTTCCTACTGTTTGTGCATTTACTCCTGTCTTTTGTTCTCCTGCTAGTGCTTCTCCACTTAGTTTTAATAATACTCTTTTATATTTTGTATTTGACATTTTTTCACTCCCTTATTTTTATTTTCTTCTATCTACTGCATAGCTACTTCCCATAACAGATTTAGCTGCATGTTTTACTTGAGCTCCTATTTCACCAATTTCTAGTATATTACCAAATCTTCCCACATCTGCAACTACCACCCCAATTGATAATGATGTTAGTGGGAATTGCTCAATAATGCCTTTTCTGTTAGCTACTTCTATATATCCCCTTTCAATATCATCATCTGTAAAATATTTTTTTACATTATGGTCAAAATTAGCTAGAATATTTTGGCATATCTTTTCACATACTATTCCTGGAATAAGTGCTATAAAATCATCACCACCTATGTGTCCTATAAAGGTATTTTCCATTCCACTATCATGAATGCATTTTATAATAGTTTCAGCAGTAAATTCTATAATTTGGTCTCCTTTTAAAAATCCATAAACATCGTTATATGCCTTGAAATTGTCTAAATCTAAATACAATGCACAAAATGGCTCTTTTTTTAATATTCTTTTTTTCAATTCAGCATGTATTTGAACATTTCCTGGTAATCCTGTTAATGGACTAATTCTTCTGTTAGTGTAAAGTAATCTATTTAAGTTTTTGACAGTATAGTATAAATATTGTTCATCTACTGGTTTTTTGATGAAGTATTCGATTGATTCTCCTAGTATTCTTAATCTATGCTCTCTTTCACCTTTTGATGATACAACAATAACTGGAGTTATCGTGTTATCTTCGTCCTTTCTGATTTTTCTACATAAATCTACCACGTCACGGTCTATGGCGTCTTCATTAATAACAATTAAAGACGGTATATTTTTTAAGGCTATATCTATTTGTTCTGTTTTTACACTTGTAAATTTATACTCTGGATCATTTTTAAATAATTCTCTAAATATAACAATTGATGCATCATCATCATCAATTATATATACTTCCTGCACCATCTTTTTTCCTCCATTGATTTTTTATTTTGAGTTTTTTTGCTTATTTTTTATTTTTTTCTTTCGAAATTCTATTTTTTCATTTAATATTTGAGTTATTTCACTTGTATTAATAGCTGGGAAAGCCTTTTTTAAACGATATACATTTTTGTATAAACGCAAAATAATTCTGTTTCTTTTCTTTTTTAATGTTTCTATAACTTGCTGTACACTTTCTGAAGTTGGTATTTTCTCTTCTTTTTCTTTGCGCAGTTTTCTTATTTCTTTTAATTTTTCTTTTATTTCTTTATTAATATTTTCTGCTCTTTCTAATGTTGCTTTTATATTTTTAATTGTAATAATAGAAGTAATCATATCTATAATAAAAATAATGAATATTATTGATATAGTACAATTTAATATTATAGGGTTTATTTTTTCTAATGTTTGTTCCATAAATGGATGAATATATTTTACAAAAATTACTCCAAGAATACCCCAATATATAGAATTTGTTAAACAAATTCTTCCTTGAAAATTAAATTTATGATTAGAATAATCCCAATATTTTGTATTAAATATCTTTTCTAATAATACTCCAACTATATATTCCCATACTGTTAATAATATAACTGATATGCAAAATAATGCTACTATATTATTTTCAAGTGATGTCAAAAATAAAATCATTATTATAGATCCTATTCCATAAATAGGGCAAAAAGGTCCTTTGAGAAATCCTGTATTTATTATTTTTCTTTCACAGATGGACCTAAATATGGATTCCATCACCCATCCTAAGAATGAATATAGGATAAAATACGTTATTAATTTAAATAAACTAATATTCATTCCTTCTCCTCTTATTTTTCAAAAACTGATTCAAATGTCCCTGATATGTCATTTTCATTATAAACAACTACTTTTAATTTATTTGTACCTTCTTGTAATGGATAAGAATATTCAAATTCCTTTCTATTTTCTAATGGTAATACCTTATCTAAGTTTATAAAATAGTTCTCACCATTAAGTGTAAATTCTATTTTCTTAACTCCTTCTTCGTCTGACGTCTTAATTGTAAAGTTACCTTCGTTATCTGTTGTAACGTCTACTTCTGGTCTTGTTACACCATTAATTTCTTGTTTCTTGGTTTCTGTTTCATTATCTTCATCTACTACTATAACTGTCAATGTGTGTAACCCTTTTGGTATGTCTACTGTTTTTTCTCCATAAACATCATTGATATCTACCGTAGTTTCTTCTTCTTCGTCCCATCTATATGTCATATATAAAAGCTCTTTTTCAGAAGTTGCTGTTATTAATAGATTATTTCCTTGTGGTTCTAATGCAATGTCTATGCTTCCTTCTATCGTATATGCTCTTTGATATTCGATTTCTTTGCCATTAACATCAATTGCATACACGTTTAATGTATTAGTTCCTGTTGGTATTTGTATTTGTGTTTGCACTTCTTTTCTTCCATTACATGGTACTTCAATAGTTTCTTCATCATTCCATGTGTATGTTACTTTAGCTAATTCTTGATTATGTGTTATTTTTAATAAGACTACTGTATCTTCTATTGAACTTACTTCTATTACTGGTTTAGTCTTACTTCTTATTTCATTTGCACTTTTATACATTGAATAAGAACCTGTTCCTATCATAAATATACCAAAAATTAATATAGAAATTGAAAAGAATTTCAATATGCTTCTAATTTCCATTGGTCCACTATTTCCCATTCTATTTTTTTTCCCTTTTTCTTTTATTCCATTATCAACACTTAATATTTGATTCAAAACTTTCACCTCTTCTATCATTTTTAATCGCTAGCATGATTATAACATATGGATTTTTTGTTGTAAATAATTTATTTTATAATTTTTGTAATATTAGCATAATCTTCAATCGTTAATTTTTCTGCTCTTATATCAACTGGTAAATTCAATTTTTTTAAAACTTCTATTCCTTCTTCTTTACTTTGGAATACACTTACATTTACAAGAGCATTCAATAAAGTTTTTCTTCTTTGCATAAACGCACATTTTATTATACGAAATAGAATGTCTTTTTTTTCTACAGATACTGGTGGTTTCTTTCTAATTTTCAATTGAATTACTTTAGAAGTTACTTCTGGTTCTGGTATAAAAGATTCTTTTGGTACTTCTAAAATGCCTTTTGCTTCTGCATAATAATAAACAGTATATGTTATTGCTCCTGTATTTTTATCGCCTGGAATAGCAATTAATCTTTCTGCAACTTCTTTTTGTATCATAACTGTTATACTTTCTAAGTCTAGTTCTTCTTCTAATAATTTCATAATAATAGGCGTTGTTATATAATAAGGTAAATTTGCTACAATTTTAACTTTCTTCATTTTTTCTTTTTCTATTAATTGCTTTAAATCTACTTTTAAGATATCTTCATTTAAAAGTTCTAAGTTACTATATAAAGAAAATCTATCTTTTAATATTGACATCATTTTTTTGTCAAGTTCAATACAAATAACTTTCCCAGCTTTTTCTAATAAATATTTTGTTAAAGTTCCTAACCCTGGGCCTATTTCAATAACCAAATCTTCTTTACTTATGTCACTACTATTTACAATTGCAGTTACCACTTCTTCACTAATCAAAAAGTTTTGACCAAAAGATTTATTTGGTCTAATGTTATATTTTTTCATAATAAATTTTGTTTCTTCTAATATCGTACTCATTTTCTCACCTATCTTTATTTTATATTTATAACTATATTATATTTTGCTTATTTTTTCAACTTTTATTGATTTTTATTTTTTTTTTCGATAAAATATAGTTACAAATTTAAAATAAGCGTTGGGAATAAGGTGTATCTTACAAGCGAAGCGAGAAAGGAATGGATTTTTTTATGAAAAGTAATAAAGATAATAAGAAAAAAGATTCTAATTCTAAAGTGATAAAATTAAATACTAATTTTGATTCTAAAAATTTAATGAAAACTACTAAATTACGAACTTTGCTTATTATAACTGTTTTTCTTTTTTTTGCTTTAATTATTAGGATTGGTTTTATTCAATTTGTTGAAGGAAATTCCTTAAAAGAGAAAGCATATCAGCAACAAACTATTAATCAAATAATTAGTCCAAAACGAGGTAATATTTATGATTCTACTGGTAGGTCACTTGCTATTAGTGCACAAGTTGATACTATTACTATTAATCCTACGAAAATTGTAAAAAGTAATGAGGAAGACACCAAAGCATATAAGGAAAAAGTTGCAAAATGTCTATCAGACATCTTTGAATTAGATTACAATGATGTTCTGGAAAAAGTTAATAGTGATTCACAAGTTCAAACTATTATAAAAAAAGTTGAACAAGAAAAAGTTGACATGTTAAAAAAATGGATGAAGGAAAATGATGTTTCTATCGGTATTAATATAGATGAAGATTCTAAAAGATATTATCCTCTTGATAATGTTGCATCTCATGTGCTTGGTTTTTGTGGTGATGATAATCAAGGATTAAGTGGTATTGAAGCGAAATGGGAATCTGTATTAACTGGTACTCCTGGAAAAATTGTTAGTTCAAAGGGTAGTGATCAAAAGGAAATTCCTAATGCTGAACAAACTTATATTTCGGCTGAAAATGGAAGTGATTTAACACTTACAATTGATGTAAAAATTCAGACTATTGTAGAAAAATATTTACAGCAGGCTGTGGAGGCAAATAAATGTGAACGAGGTGGAAATGTTATTGCTATGAATCCCAAGACTGGTGATATTTTAGCAATGGCTTCTTATCCAGATTATAACTTAAATTCTCC
>CANQES010000049.1 GCA_947595555.1 uncultured Clostridia bacterium
GAGCAGAAGCAGCTGCTATGTTATTCAAATATAGTACTAATGTACAATAATAGAATATTAATGAATAGATTACCTAATTCTTAGGGTAATCTTTTCAATTATATAAAAATGAAAAGGGATAAAAATGGAAAGTAAAAAAGAAGAAAGAATATTTCAATATGATTTAATGAGAGTAGTTTTCATGCTAATGGTATTAGGAGTGCATGTACTAAGCTGCATAAAACAATTTATGGAGCCGTATAACACTACATGGTATGCAATAACTATTGCAACTGATTTGTTTATGATAGGAAATCCACTATTTTTTATGCTAAGTGGGAAATTTAATTTAAATAAAAATTTTTCAGAAAAAGAAGATTACAAGAAATTCTATGTAAAAAGGGTAATGTCAATTATATTACCATTTATTATTGTTTCTATACTAGTTTATATTATAAATAATACTAATTTAAGTGTAGTTGATTATTTACAAAAAATGTTAGCAGGGAAAATAAGTGGAACTTATTGGTTTATTTATTATTTAATAGGAATTTTAATACTTTCTCCATTTTTTTCAAAATTATTGAAAAACTTATCTTTATGGGAAAAGAAATTATTTTTGCTTATAGGTTTTTGTATGAATGCTTTTATTACTATTTGGGCTTTTTTCAAAATACCTAATATGATGACATTTGCAACTGTTGGATTAGTAGGATGGCACTTTTATTATTTTGCAGGCTATTTAATAGAAGATATTTTTCCAAGTAAAAAACAAAGAAATATTTTGATTATAATTGGTGTTGTAGCATTAATTAGTCAGATATTAATTAGACGTTTTATGAATTATAGTTATAGATTAACAGATCCAAGTCCACTTCTTACTTTACAAGCATTTGGATTATATGTCTTCTTGTTAGATAAAGTAAAAATTAATATAACAAAAATACAAAAAGCAATTTCTAAAGTAGCTCAATATAGTTTTACATTTTACTTATTGCATATGGTGGTAGTATCAAGAGTAGCAAATTTATTTCCACTAAAAATAACGGCAACACATAACATGTTATTTGGTGTTTGTATTTTTGTAATTAGTTTTGTTATAACATTAGGTTTATCTATTGTAATTCAAAAAATTATTATAAATCCATTGAAGAAGATACTGGAAAAAGGATTTACTTTTGCTTTTGATAATGATAAAATGAAACAAAAATAAAAGGGAGTTAAACATGATTGTATATATATTAATGTTAATAATATCAATTATATTCTTAATATTAGCACAAAAAACCAAACATAAAAAACTGGGCATATTATATTATATATTAGCCACGTTACCTTTTTTTATAGTATCATCTTTTAGATATGGACTAGGTGTAGATTATCACAAAAGATACGTTTGGGATTTCAGCAATATGTCAAAAGGAATGGACATACCAAATTTAGAAATAGGTTTTAAATTATTAATACAATTTATCCAATTATTTTCTAATGACTATGTATGGATATTTATAATATCATCTGCTATTATAATTGGATGTATCATGACAACAATAGTGAAAAAATCTAATAATGTAATATTGAGTGTATTGATATTTTTTGTATGTGGTCACTTTTTCTATTCTTTAAATATAATGAGACAATATATTGCAATTGCGATTATTTTGTTTTCATACCAATTCTTATTGAAAAAGAAACAAAAGATATGGTATGCATTAGGTGTAATATTAGCGACAACAATACATAGTACAAGTATAGTTATGCTAGCATTATTGTTTTTAGACAAAAAAATGTTAGGACATATAAAGGTTGTACTACCAATAACAGCAATAATATTAATATTAAATACAAAACTATTTGATATAATCGGATTACTAATACAAAATACAAGATTTAGTATTTATTTAACGGGCAAGTTAGCAGTGGGCGATATATCAGTAATTCTAATGATAGAAAATATATTGTTATATTTAGGAATGTATTATATTTATAAGAAAAATCAAAAAAGAGATATAATATCCACAGAGGATATATTGTTTTTGAATATACAAGCAATAACTGTAGTAATAATAGCATTAGGTGCAATACATAGTTTATTTTTTAGAATAGTATTCTACTTTTCAATATTTCAAGTTATATCAATTCCTCATTTCATAGAACGACTAGATGTAAAAGATATGATAGAAGATATTAAAAAAATAACGAAAGATAAAATTAAATTGACAAAATTATTACCTAAAATGAAATTAATTATTACGATATTTATAATGATTATATTTACAATGCATTTTTTTAGAACATTTATTATTTTTAATGAATGTGAAGTAATACCATATAAAACAATTTTCGCAAAAGATATAGAAATTTACTAATAATTGGGAGAAATAAATGAAGATATATGTAAATGCTTATTTATTTAAAAATTTAGGGGACGATTTATTTTTAAACATTTTAACACATCGTTATCCTCAACATATGTTTTATATTATATCAAATATATATAAATCAGAGCAAAACAGAAAAGTTCTAAAAAACACAATTTTTATGAAGGTATTAAATAAACTAGGACTTAAAAGTAAGATATATATTAACACAAAAGACATATCAATGTCTATTGGGGGGAGCATGTATATAGAAGGATGGCCTCTCATGAAAAGAAATAAAACTTTTGGGAATAATCCATATTATATTTTAGGAAGTAATTTTGGACCATATAAAACTCAAGAATTTTATCAAGAGGCATATAAACTATTTGAAGGAGCAGAAGATGTATGCTTTAGAGATCAATATTCTTATTCATTATTCGAAAAGTTACCAAATGTGAGATGTGCACCAGACATTGTTTTTACATTAGATACATCAAAAATACAAATTACAAATGAAAAAAAAGTAATTATATCTGTCATTGATTGTGAAACAAAGATAGGAAAACAATATCAAGAAAAATATGAAAATATGATAAAATATATGATAAGATTTTTTACGCAAAGACATTATAGAATTTGCCTTATGTCATTTTGTAAATTAGAAAATGATGAAAAAGCTATTAAAAGGATATTAGCATCATTAGAAGATGATATAAAAGAAAATATAGAAGAATATGACTATGAAGGAAACATAGAAGAAGCTTTAAATGTTATAGGACAAGCACAAATAATTATAGGTACTAGATTTCATGCTAATATTTTAGGTTTGTTGTTAAAAAAGACAGTAATTCCTATAATATATAGCGATAAAACAAAGGACTTATTAAAAGATATTGATTTCAAAGGAAAAATAATTGATATAAAAAAAGAAGAAAACTGTATTTTAGAGGAAAAGGATTTAGAATATAAAAAAGATATAACAGAACAAATAAAAGAAGCGGAAAAGCAATTTCAAAAATTAGATGAGGTATTAAAAGAAAATGAATAAAGAAAAGCAATTAATAAAAAATACAGCAATTGTATCATTTGGAAAAATAGCAACACAATTAGTTACATTTTTCTTATTACCATTATATACAGCTCTTTTAACAACAGAAGAATATGGAGTAGTAGATTTATTAAATACTTTAGTTAGCTTACTTTTACCAATTGTTACATTACAAATAGAGCAAGGAATATTTAGATATTTAATAGACAACAGGGAAAAAGAAGAAGAGAAAAAATATATAATATCTACAGCAATGTTTTTTATAATTTTTCAGGCAGTCATATATCTAGCTATATTTTTTATAATTAGCAGTTATATTCACAATGAATACAAATATTTTTTAGCTACTAATTTAATAGCAGGAATGTTATCTACAATATTATTACAGATGTCAAGAGGACTTGGAGACAACTTGAGATATGCAATTGGAAGTTTTATATCAGGAGTTATTATTGTAATTTTAAATGTACTACTTATTGCAGTTTTTCATATGGGAGCATATGGAATGATAATAGCTACTTTAATAGGAAATTTATCTTGTGCTTTATATATAGTTATTAGCAAAAAAATATATAAGTATATACATATAAAAGGATTTAATAAAACATATCTAAAAAATATGTTAAAATATTCTATACCATTGGTACCTAATGTTATATCATGGTGGGTTGTAGATGCATCAGATAGAACTCTTGTTACCTATTTTTTTGGAATTGGTATGAATGGAATATTATCTGCAGCTACTAAATTTTCAAATGTAGTAACTACTTTGTATAGTGTGTTTAACCTAACATGGACGGAATCAGCAGCGATGAATATAGATTCAGACGATAAGGATGAGTTTTTTAGCAAAATACTAGATTTTAATATTCGTTTTTTTGGAGCTATTATATTAGGAATTATAGCGTTTATGCCATTTGTATTTTCTATTATTATAAATGAGACATTTCATGAAGCATATTTTCAAATACCAATTTTAATGATAGCAAGCATATTTAATATTTCCACAGGTTTTCTAGGTTCAATTTATGTGGCAAAAAAAATAACAAAAGAAATTGCAAAAACCTCAATTTTATCAGCAGCTATAAATTTAATCATAAATGTGGCGCTAATTAAGTTTATTGGACTTTATGCAGCATCTATATCTACAGCAGTTTCTTATTTTGCAATGACAGTTTACAGAGCAATAGATGTTAGAAAATATATAAAATTAAAGATAGATAAAAAGGTATTTTTCTCTTATGTAGTAATGTTGGTAATAACAACATTATTCTACTATTTACAGATGAAAACAATGTCTTTAATAATAGCAATTTTTGTAAGTATTTATGCAATTATTTTGAATAAACATAGTTTTAAATTTATTTTAGATTTAGTAAAAAGGAAAATAAGATGGAGTTAATTAGTATTATTATACCAGTATATAATGGTGAAAAATGGATAAAAAGGTGTATAGAATCTATTTTAAATCAAACATATCCTAATATTGAGATTATTATAATTAATGATGGCTCAACTGATAATAGCCTAGATATTTGCAAAAAATATGAAAAAGAAAATGTAACAATCATTGACAAAGAAAATAGTGGTGTTAGTGATTGTAGAAATATAGGAATACAAAATGCAAAAGGAAAATATTTATTTTTTGTAGATATAGATGATTTTATAAAAGAAGAGACATTAGAAGAATTATATAAAATTGCAAAAAAATATGACGCAGATATTGTAAAATGCAATTACCAAGAGATAGAAGATTCAGGAGATGTAATAAAAGAAACTAGTTTTGAAAAGCTTAGAGAATTTAACATAGAAAATAAACAAGACAAAGATGAATTATATAGCTTATTAATAAATACTTATAAATTTCATAATGTATGGGGACAATTAATTTTGACTTCACAAGCTAAAAAGTGCAAATTTGATATTGACTTAGTAATGGGAGAAGATTTTATTTATAATTATGAAATATTTAGTCAATGTAAGAAAATAGTTGTTGTACCACAATACTATTATTGTTATTATTATAATTCTAATGGAATGGCATTTAACCAAAATATTAATAAGATAAAAAGAAAAATAGAAGATACAATTTATGTGTATAAAAAAATTTTGGAGAATAATCAAAATTTAGAAAGAGATATTATTTTAAGTAATGCAATAAGAGAAATTACACGTCATATTGTTACAATTTCAACTAATAAAGAGATAACATTAAAAGAAAAGAAAGAGTATTTGAAGAAAATAGTAAAAGATGAATTATTTAAAGAAGCAGGACATACTATACAACTACATGATGTAGAATTGAAAAATAGTAGACACAAAATAGCAGCCAAATATTTGTTGAAAGGGGATTATAATAAGTTATATATATATTTGCAATATATATATAATCCAATTAAAAGGATAACAATTTGGGTGAGGGGTAAAAATGAAAAAATATGATTATTTAATAGTAGGTTCAGGTTTGTTTGGTTCCATATTTGCTTATGAAGCAAATAAGAAAGAAAAAAAATGTCTAGTAATTGATAAACGTTCTCATATTGGAGGAAACATTTATACAAAAAATATAGATGAAATTCAAGTACATCAATATGGTGCACATATATTTCATACAAGCAATAAAGAAGTATGGCAATATATAAATCAATTTGCGGAATTTAATAGATATACAAACTCTCCAATAGCACGTTACAAAGATGAATTATATAATATGCCATTTAATATGAATACATTTAACAAATTATGGGGAGTTATAACTCCTATTGAAGCAAAAAATAAAATTGAGAAAGAGAAAAAAGAAGCGGGAATTACAAATCCTAAAAATTTGGAAGAGCAAGCAATAAGCCTAGTAGGAAAAACCATTTATGAGAAACTAATAAAAGGATATACGGAAAAGCAATGGGGAAGAAAAGCTACAGAATTACCAAACTTTATAATAAAAAGACTTCCTGTTCGCTTTACATATGACAATAACTATTTTAATGATACATATCAAGGAATACCAATTGGAGGATATACAAAGATTATTGAAAAAATGTTAGAAGGAATAGATGTAAAGTTAAATTGCAACTTTTTTGATAATAGAAAAGAATTAGAACAATTAGCAGATAAAATAATATTTACAGGTCCAATTGATGAATTTTATAATTATAAATTTGGCGAACTAGAATATAGAAGTTTAAGATTTGAAACAGACATTTTAAACGAAGAAAATTATCAAGGAAATGCAGTTGTTAATTACACTGAATATGAAGTTCCATATACGAGAATAATAGAGCATAAACATTTTGAATATGTCACACAACCCAATACAGTTATTACAAGAGAATATCCAGATAGTTGGAATCGTAGCAAAGAACCATATTATCCAATTAATGATGAAAAAAATAATAAATTATATGAAAAATATAAAATACTAGCAAGTAAAAACCCAAATATTATTTTTGGTGGAAGACTAGGCGAATATAAGTATTATGATATGGATAAGGTAATATTAAAAGCATTAAATTGCGTAAGAAATGAGATGTAAAAATTTACTTTAAAATTACAAAAAGTACTTGAAAAATATAGATAGATATGTTAGAATAAAAAACATAATTTATCTATGTTTTTATATAGGTAAATTTTCAATCTAATTTGTTTTTTTAATTCAATTTTTATTTTATATCGATAACAATTTTGCTTCTTTTGCTTTAGAAATATTATAATAGTTAGATATAAATTAAATTTTATAATGAAAGGAGGACTATATGACTGTTGATGAATTATGGGAAAAACTAAAACCTTTTATGGAAAAAGTTCTTGAAGAAATAAGCATACTAAAGAGCGATGTGAGCATACTAAAAGAGAAAGTAAGTGCATTAGAAGAAGATGTAAGCACACTAAAAAGTGATGTAAGCACATTAAAGACTGATATGCATGCAGTCAAAGATGTTAATATGACAAAACTTATAACAATACAATTAGAAACAAGAAAAGACATAGAAAAACTTAATAAAAAATTAGACGAAAGCATAGAAAAGAACGAGCTAGATCACAAAAAATTTGAATATCAAATTGCAAATTTAGAATGGAAAACTAAAATAGTTAATTAAAATCTAAAATGTCTTATATAAACATAGATAAATTACAATTAAATTAAATGGGAGAAAAAAATGCAAAGAAAAAAAAGGTTAAAAGTATTTGGAATAATAGTATTAATATTAATAACTATCTTGGCAATACTGATAGGAGCAATCTATTGGTACTTAAACAGTAAAGCAGACAAAATGCAGAAGGTTGAACTTGATGAAGAAGAACTAGGAGTATCTGCAGAAGTAGAAGAAAAACTATCAGACTACAGAAATATAGCAATATTTGGAATTGACTCAAGGCAAGATACCTATGATTTAGGTAACAGAAGTGACTGTATTATTATAGCAAGTATAAATAATAAGACTAAAGAAGTAAAGCTAGTATCAGTTTATCGTGACACATATGTGCAAATTGAAGGACATGGATTAGATAAAATAACTCATGCATACTCTTTTGGTTCTGCGCCACTCGCTATAAAAACAATAAATACAAATTTTGATTTAAATATAAAAGAATTTATAACAGTAAACTTTGATGCTGTGAAAGAAATTGTTGACAGCATTGGTGGAATTCCAATGGAAATCACAAGTGAAGAAGTTTCACATATGTCTGGAATTAATAGTGCAGGAAATTACAATTTGACAGGTGAGCAAGCATTAGCATATGCGAGAATTAGACATGCAACTGGAGGAGATTATAAAAGAACAGAAAGAATGAGAGATGTTTTAACAGCTGTAGCTACAAAAACACAGAAATTTAACATTAGTCAACTAAATCAATTAATAGATATTTTATTACCAAGAATATACACAAATTTATCAGCCAATGACATATTTAGTATGCTCCCAAGTACTACTGACTTAAAAATTACAGAAAGTATTGGATGGCCATATGAAACCAAAGGCATTACTTTAGATAGATGGTATGGAGTACCAATCACCTTGGAAAGTAATGTAACTAGATTACATCAAGACATATTTGCAGAACCTAATTATGTACCATCAGAAACAGTAAAAAATATTAGTAATCAAATTATTAACAAGACAGGATATGATAATAAATGAATATTAAAAAAATTAAGATTAATATCCTAAGAGTAATATTGTTAATCTTGCTCTTAGGAACATTTTTTGCTATATTTGGATTTTCTAGCCAAAATGGAGAAGAATCGGGAAGTTTAAGTAAAAATGTAGCAAAATTCTTTTTAGAAAAAATAGTTTATCATGAAAAAGAGATTAATGAGCAAGTTTTAGAAACAACGACAAAAGTAATTCGAAAGGTAGCACATTTTTCTATATATACAGTAGTCGGATTTTTACTAATGTCATTTGTTAGTACATATAATTTAAAAGAAAGAAAAAGAATTTTAATGAGCTTGTGCATAGGTATTTTATATGCAACATCTGATGAAATTCATCAAGCCTTTGTACCAGGAAGAGGTCCGCAAGTGACTGATGTTATGATAGATACAATGGGTGTTATATTGGGGATTTTAGTGGTATTACTGTTGCTAAAAATTATAGAGAAGATAAAAAAGAAAATAGAGAGTAATGGAGAGAAAAATGAAAAAAATATGATTATTTAATAGTTGATGCTGGGTTATTTGGTTTTATCTTTGCTTATGAAGCAAATAAAAAAGGAAAAAATGTTTAGTAATTGATAAGCGTCCTCATATTGCAGGAAATATATATACCGAAAAAATAGAAGAAATTCAAGTATATCAATATGGAACACATATATTTCATACTAGTAATAAAGAAATATGGCAATATATTAATCAATTTGCAGAATTTAATCGATACACAAATTCACCAGTAGCAAGATACAAAATGAATTGTATAATATGCCATTTAATATGAATACCTTTCATGAATTATGGGAGTTATTATACCTAATAAAGCAAAAAATAAAATCGAAGCAGAAAAAAAGAAGCTGGAATTATAGAACCTCAAAATTTAAAAGAACAAGCCATTAGTTTAGTTGGTAAAACTATTTATGAAAAATTAGTAAAAGGTTATACAGAAAAACAATGGGGAAAAGAGCAACAGAGTTACCAAGTTTTATTATAAAGAGGCTTCCGGTTCGTTTTACTTATGATAATAATTATTTTAATGATACTTATCAAGGAATACCAATAGGAGGGTATACACGGAATAATTGAAAAAATGTTAAATGGAATAGAAATAAAATTAAATTGTAATTTTTTTGAAAATCGAGAAGCATTAGAAAAAATAGCAGAAAAAATAATATTTACAGGACCAATTGATCAATTTTATAATTATCAATTTGGAGAGTTAGAGTATAGAAGCTTAAGATTTGAAACCGAAATTTTAGATGAAAAAAAGAATAAATTATATGAAAAGTATAGACAATTAGCTAATCAGGATAAAAATGTTATTTTTGGAGGAAGATTAGGGCAATATAAATATTATGATATGGATAAAGTAATATTAGAAGTACTTGATTGTGTTAGTAACATAAAAAATGCAACTTTTTAATGAAGCATCATTAAAGGTTGCATTTTTTATTTTTTATTCCATTTTGTTCTTCCATTATTGCTTATTTTTTTAGCAGGAACACCTGCCACTGCAATATCTGCTTCTAAAACATCTTTATTGACAACTGCATTAGCACCAATGGCAACATTTTTTGCAATTTTTATTCCACCTAGAATAACGGCTCCAACCCCAATAACAACGCCATCAGATATTTCTGGGGCATTATTATCTACACCCCCAGCTACTATTGCAGTATTTATATGAACGGCACAATCATTCCCTAAAGTAGCTTTACTGGTGATTAAAATTGGACCAACATGCATAATTCTAAATCCTTTGCCACAACGATTGATAGGAATATGTAATGAATATTTATTTTGAAATCTAAGTAATCTTGTTTTATAAAATATGCTAAGTAATTTTCTTCTACTATTTGTATAATATTCACATTTTCTTAGTAAAATTTGATGATGTCTAATAATTTGACTTTCTGTTATACATAGAATAGAAGGTATAAAGGTCTTACCGTATTTATTTAGTTCATAATCAAGCCATTCTTTTAGTTGTTTTCTGTTTTGTATTATTTCCATAATAAAATCCATTCCTTTCTCGCTTCGCTCGAAGGCACACATAGGAATGAAAACCTTGAGTTCGAAGCAT
>CANQES010000050.1 GCA_947595555.1 uncultured Clostridia bacterium
CAATATAAGGTTCTCGAATTGGTCCATCACAACTAAGTTCTATTGTTGAACCTTGTGTAAAAGTACCTGCTGCCATAATAACTTTATCCTCATATCCTCCCATATCACTTGGAAAAGGAATGACATTTGAATCAATTGGAGAACCTTTTTGTATCCCCTGACAAAATCTAATAAGCTTTTCTTCAGATCCTAAATGAATTGTTTGAACAATGTCTGCTCTTGGCTCATCATATTTTGGTTCTACCTTATAATTTAATTTTTCTAGCATTCTACTAGCAAATATCATTGTTTTCAAACTACCTGCAACAACACTTGGTGCAAAAAATAATCCTTTTAATAATAAAGTATTTTGATTTAAAGATGGTCCTATTTCTTTTCCTATACCTGGTGATGTTAATCTTTCAGCACATAACTCAATCAATTCTTTTTTTCCTGTAATATATGCCCCTGATGTTGCAATTCCAGCTCCTAGATTTTTCATGAGCGATCCTACAGCAATATCAGCTCCTATTTCAATCGGTTCCCTATCTTGTACAAACTCCCCATAACAATTATCTACCATAATTATTACATCACTATTTACTTCGCGTATTTCTCTAATCACTCTTTCTATTTGCTCTATTCGCAAACTTTTTCGAGTAGAATATCCTCTTGATCTTTGAATGTCAACTAATTTTATATCATGTCTTTTTAATCTCTCTTTTATTCTATCAATATCAAAATCATTTTCCTTTAAATCTATTTGTTCATATTTAATTTGATATGCTTTCAAAGAACTTTTACTCTCTTCTTTTCCTATCCCTATTACAGTTTGCAGAGTATCATATGGTTCTCCTGTAATGCTCAACATTATATCTCCCGGTCTTAATAAAGCAGACAATGTTACTGCTAATGCATGTGTTCCAGATATCAATTGAGTTCTAACTAAACTATCTTCTGCTTTAAAAATGTGACTATAAATTTCTTCTATCTTGTTTCTTCCTGGTTCATCTATCCCATATCCAGTAGAAGAATTTAAATGTGCTTCTTGTAGTTGGCATTCTTGAAATGCATTTAATACTTTTTCACTATTAATTTCACATACTTTGTCAATTTTCTCTAATATAGGTTTTATATCTCTTTGCACTTCTGCTGAAATTTCTGACATATCTTGCTTCATTCTTATATACCTCTTCTGTTTTTTATTACATCATCATTTTACTACATTTTTATTTATTTTACAATCATTTATAACAAAAAAATTAAGGATTATGGGGCCGTCCCCAAATCCTTAATCTTTAATTTTTATAATACACGTTTTTTTATTAAGATAATTCCTCCTGCAATTGTTACTAGAACTATAAATCCTAATGCGAAGTATGTTGCTCCTTTACCAGTACCAATTGTTAGCATTACTGGTGCGTCATCTATGTCATCTTCTCTATCTTTCTTATTGTCTGGTGTTGAGTCTCTATCTGGTACTCCCTTGTCGTTATAATCTTCTGAAATTTCTGCTGTATTATCCATAACGCCCATGTTATTTTGATTATTTACCCATGTAAGAAGTACTTGCACTTCTGCATGTTCTCCTGGTTGTAATAATGTATTTTCTAATTGTCTAGTAGATATAATATTATTTCCTTCATCTGTCCAATTTGGGTTATCAGCTGCTACAAATTTTAATCCATTTGGTATATAGTCTGTTATTTCTTTTGCATAACCTGCTATATCTCCTTCATTAGTAACTCTAATTGAATATCTAAATTTAACTGTTACTTTATCTAATTTTTTTCTATGAATTTCTACTTTTACTACACCTTCTGGATCATCATATGGTTGATGTCCTGTTTGTGTTACTGTTTCTTTTCCATTTTCAATAACAATTGCTTGTGTCACCCATTTTCTTAATGATAAATCAAATTCTTTCAATTCTACAAACTCTTGATCTTGGTCATCTTCACCATCATTCCATTCGTCTGGTGTTGAGTCTTTGTCTTCTACAGGATTTCCATCTTTATCTGTATCGTCTGTTATTTGTGCTGAGTTAACTAGAATTTTATTAGAACTATTTGGCTCCACAATTCTAAAAGCTATTTTTACATCTTTATAGTCTGGATTTGTCTCTGTAATGTCTCCTTCAGCATTAAATGCTTTTAACAATGCTGGATTTTCTCCTTCATCATCTCCCATACGTGCTTCGCCTTGGTCTTTAGATAAATAATCTGTCACTACTGTTTTTGCATTTTGTACGTTCTTTGTTTCCTTTCCATTAGCATCATACATTATCCATCTATATTCTATATTTGTTGCATTTTGTGGTAAAAACTCCAATCCATCTGGAATATCATCAGATATCTCACTTGCATAACCGTCTATTTTACCTTCGTTATATACTCTTATTGTATATGTTACAATGTCTCCTTGTACAACTCCAACTGGCTCTTTTGAATGCTCATATTTTATTTGTCCATTCTCTTGTTTTGTTGGTTGTGGTACTCTAGTGTCCACATTTTCCTCATTAACTTTTGTTATGAATTTTCTTAATGCTAAGTCAAATTCTTTTAATTTTACAAATTCTTGATCTTGATCGTCTTCACCATCATTCCATTCGTCTGGTTTTGAGTCTTCGTCATCTATAGGACTTCCATTCTTATCTGTATCGTCTGTTATTTGTGCTGAGTTAACTAAAATTCTATCAGAACTATTTGGTTCTACAATTTTAAAAGCTATTTTTACATCTTTATAGTCTGGATTTGTCTCTGTAATACCTTCGTCAGAATTAAACGCTTTTAGTAATGCTGGATTTTCTCCTTCAACATCTCCCTTACGTGCTTCGCCTTGGGCTTTAGATAGATAATCTGTCACTACTTTTTCTGCATTTTGTGCATCATTTGTTTTTTCTCCATTAGCATCATACATTACCCATCTATATTCTATATTTGTCGCATTTTGTGGTAAAAACTCCAATCCATCTGGAATATCATCAGCTATCTCACTTGCATAACCATCTATTTTACCTTCGTTATATACTCTTATTGTATATGTTACAATATCTCCTTGTGCAACCTCAACTGGCTCTTTTGAATGCTCATATTTTATTTGTCCGTTTTCTTGTTTTGTTGGTTGTGGCACTCTCGTGTCTACATTTTCTTCATTAACTTTTGTTATGAATTTTCTTAAAGCTAAGTCAAATTCTTTTAATTTTACAAATTCTTGATCTTGATCGTCTTCACCATCATTCCATTCGTCTGGTTTTGAGTCTTCGTCATCTATAGGACTTCCATTCTTATCTGTATCGTCTGTTATTTGTGCTGAGTTAACTAAAATTCTATCAGAACTATTTGGTTCTACAATTTTAAAAGCTATTTTTACATCTTTATAGTCTGGATTTGTCTCTGTAATACCTTCGTCAGAATTAAACGCTTTTAGTAATGCTGGATTTTCTCCTTCAACATCTCCCTTACGTGCTTCGCCTTGGGCTTTAGATAGATAATCTGTCACTACTTTTTCTGCATTTTGTGCATCATTTGTTTTTTCTCCATTAGCATCATACATTACCCATCTATATTCTATATTTGTCGCATTTTGTGGTAAAAACTCCAATCCATCTGGAATATCATCAGCTATCTCACTTGCATAACCATCTATTTTACCTTCGTTATATACTCTTATTGTATATGTTACAATATCTCCTTGTGCAACCTCAACTGGCTCTTTTGAATGCTCATATTTTATTTGTCCGTTTTCTTGTTTTGTTGGCTTTGGCACTCTCGTGTCTACATTTTCTTCATTAACTTTTGTTATAAATTTTCTTAATGCTAAGTCAAATTTTTTTACAACTACTTTTTCAAAATCATCATCATCTTCTTGATGTTCATTGTATTCAGGTAAGTCTTTATCTTCTGGTTTTTCTAAATTATCCTCAACTGAATCTCTATCTTTTGCTGGTTTATGCTTTTCATCTTCATATTTTGTAATGTCTGCAATATTTGTAACATTTTGATTTACTTTTACAGTGTCTTTTAAACGACACATAATTGGAACATCTTTAAAATATAACTTATATTTTTCTGCTTCATTGGTTACTGGTTCATTAAGTTCTGCTTTTTTAATTAGTTGATTAGCAAGATAATCTGTTGTTACCGTTCTTCCATCTTCAGATACTGACCAATTATATTTTTTATTGAATTCTCCATCTACAAATTCCAAATATTCTGGTAAGTGATCTTTTATTTCTCCTGCATAACCATCTAAACTTCCTTCATTATATACTCTTAGCATGTAAACGATATAATCATTCTTTTTGACTTCTACTGGTTCCTTTGAATGTTCATATGTTGCAGTTGAAATTACATTTCCTTCTTCATCTAATGTATTTAACTTAGAAGTATTTACACTTGGTTGTCTTTCATAAGAAAATTCCCCTTCATCTACCTCACTATCTTCGCTTACTTCTACAATAAATTTTCTTAACGCTAAGTCAAAAGATTCTACAATAAGATTATCATAATCTTCATCATCTTCTTCATATACTGGCCATTTATTATCGTCTTTGTAAAATTCATCACTGTTTTGTTTTGTCCATGTATCTTCATCTTTTCCTGGATGAGAATCTCTATCTGTTATGTCATTTCCGTTTTTATCGATATGTTCTGATATTGCTGCTTCATTTCTTATAATAGATTTTATATTTGTTGAAATTACTCTTAATTTTATCGCTATATCTCTATATGAAATGTCTTTTTCTTCTTTAGTTCCATCATTTTTTCCAAATGCTTTAATTAGAGTTGGATTCAATGTTGTCTCATTTTCTTTTGATAAATATGTTGAAGAAATTCGAATGATTCTGTCTCTTTGTTCATTATATTCAAAATCTCCCCATAAGTAATCTTGGTTAAATACAATTGCTTCTTTTTCTTCACTTGTTAAGTCTTGATCATTTTCTAATTCTTCTCCACGTTTATCTGACCATATTAATTCTAATCCTTCTGGTATATCTTCTACTATTTTTTGAGCATAACCATCAATAGTACCTTCATTATATACTCTAATTGTATATGTAACAATATCTCCTAATTTCACCGTAATTGGATCTTTATTCATCGTATATTTAGCTGTATGTCCCGTCATATTTCCACTTTCATCTGTTCTATTTAAATTACTTACATCAACTTTTTCAATTCTTTTTGGCTCTGGTTCATCATTAACTGCTGAAATATACTTAATTAATTTTAAATCAAATGCTTCTGGTAGCATTTTTACTTTTTCAAAGTCATCATCGTCTTGTTCACCTTTAAAGTATGGAATGTTTCCATCTACTGGTGGTACAGGCTCTGGATTTTCTGCATGTCCTTTGTAATTTGGCATATTATCATTTGAAACACTTGGACTGTTTGATGTTTGTGAATCTATATCACTATCTGTAATAGCTCCTCCACCTTCTGCTTCTGCATCAAATGCTTCTGATATCCATGCTATATTTGTTAAAATTTTACTATTATTTTGGTCTGGTTTAGCTGTTATTTCACATGTTATCTCAACACTTTCACTTTTTGGATCTCCACTTCCTGAATAAGCTTGTAAACTTTCTTCTACACCATCTTTTCTTCTTAAATATACGATATTTGTACTTTCATCATATGGATGTGCAGGATCTATTTCATAATTTCCTATTATACTATTTTCTACAAGTTTTAATCCTGCTGGCAATTGGTCTACTATTTTTGTAGCATAACCATTTTTCTCTCCTTCGTTATAAATAGTTATGTTATAAGTTACTTTATCTCCTGAACATACTATTAAAGGATCTTTTCTATGTTTATATGTTGCTGTTGTTCCATCAGGTGAAGTCAAAGTACTTTCATCAATATCAGGATTTCTTGTATTTTCAATAGCTGTTCCATTTATTTTTGTTATATATTTTCTCAAAGCTAAATCAAATTTCTTTTCTGGTTCCTTTGGTGTCGCTGTTAAATTAACTTCACTTGATAATGAAGTTTCTTTTAGTTCAACAAGTGGTTGTTCATTTGGAATTTCTGTTGATGCCCATAATATCATGTCTGTATTTCTATAATTAAACTTCACATTAATTGATACTGTATTTACATCACTTTTTGGAATTGAGATATAAAAATCTTCCCCTAATGTTTCTTTTATACTATCTACTTGATCAGTTTTATTTTTTAATATAGTATAACTTTCATTTGGTAAATCATTAACTTTTACAGTAAAATCTATTGTATATGGTAAAGCATTAGCTGTATTTTCTGTAATATGAATTGGTCCTATTAAATAATTTCCATCGCTTATTTCATATCCTAAAGTTCCTTTATTTTGAGATACTGATGGTGTTGTTACTGTTGCAGGAGCACTTGTAGTAGCTGCTGCACTAGTGTATTTATTAGCATTTGCTTTTGCTTGTTCAATAATATATTTATATAACATATGTGCTTGAAAAGCTCTAAGTTGTCCTCTAGTATTTCCCATTTCATCATTATCTGTATTTAGTCTATAATTACTCAAGGCATCATAACTCTCTCCACCATTTGAACTATATGTTAGCCAAGATTCATTTTCTCCTTCAGCTGTATGATCGTATTTATTATCTTCTTCTTCATAATTTGTAAAATACCAAATCGCCGCCTGTTGAACTGCAACAATATCATTATCCGTCAAAGGATATTTATCACTTTTAATGTCCATAATTTTCTGAATTGCAGATGCGTCATCTTCTTTCATTGCTTGACTAATAATATTATTTTTTAAGTTTTGTTTTTCTGCTTCAGTAGATTTGCCTGGTATATATAGCATATCTAATGCTGCTAAAAGTGCATCATAACGTTTAACATTTCCACTTTTTCCATCTGGAATTGTTTTATCTTCTACTAAACCTTTAAATACATCGTTTGTTGATGGATGTTGTGCTATTTCTCCTCTTTCAGTTTTCATATTATATGAAACATTATAACGTTGCCTATTATTCTTAACATTATTAGCCATATCAGTAAATCCAACGCCTGCTTTTACGCAATAAAAATCAACTGTCGAATGTGTTTCTGTTGATTCGTCAGCATATTCAACAATATTATATATCTTAGCCCCACCTGAACCAGGAGTATTTATTCCATATCCCATATAGAATTCTTCATCTGGACTATCTTCTTTTTTATCTTTATTTCTTTCCATAACTGGTAATATTCCCATAATACGAATATCGCCGATCTGTATAAATAGTTTGTGCATATACAGCATTTTGAGATAATATTATCACCATTAATATAGCAATTGCGCTTAAACTAAATACAATTCTTTTCAAGTTCATTTTTTTTCTCCTTTAAATAATAATTTTTCTTCATGCATTTTTATTTTACTCTTTTTTTCAGCTAAGTCAATAGATATTTTTTCCTTATTTTTTATGTTATATTTATTTTATCTACGGAAATAAACTTTGAACATTTATTTTGTAAAAAATATACTCACATTACAATTATATTACATTTTAGCTACAAAATCAAGTTTTTACGTTAATTATTTTTACTTTTTCTTATATCCGTAATAATTTTTCATTTTTTTATTGTAAAAATCATAAAAGCAATTCTATTACCATATATTTTGATAGGTGATAAAATTGATTTATAAAAATAGAATATTATCTATACTATTCATAACAATTTATCTTTTTTTAATTTTTGCATCAAATCCTACTTATGGTAAAGATACTAATGTCAATAATTTAAACTCTCGTTCTTGTGTTGTTTTAGATAGATTGAGCAAGGACATTATTTATGGAAAAAATGAAAAAAATAAAGTCAAAATGGCCTCTACCACAAAAATAATGACTGCAATGATTGTTATTGAAAATACATCACTAAATAAAACTGTAGAAGTTTCAAAGAAGTCAGCTAATACTGGTGGATCAAGACTTGGTTTAAAAACTGGAGATAAAATTACTATTCGTGATTTAATGTATGGCTTAATGTTATGTTCTGGTAATGACGCCGCTGTTTGCTTGGCTGAAAGTGTAGCTGGTAGCATACCAGAATTTTGTAATTTAATGAATGCTAAAGCACAAGAATTGGGACTTTCCAATACTCATTTTGAATCTCCTCATGGTCTAGATTCTGATGAACATTACACAACAGCTTACGAATTAGCTCTCCTTTCCGATTATGCTTTACAAAATTCTACATTTTTAAGTATTGTAGGAACTAAAAGCTATACAGTTACAATAAACGGTTATCCTAAAACAATAACTAACACTAATGAATTGCTTGGTAATTTAAATGGTGTATATGGTATTAAAACAGGTTTTACTAATGGTGCTAATAGATGCTTAGTAACTGCATGTAAAAGAGGACATATGGATATTATTTGTGTAGTTCTAGGGGCTGATACTAAAAATTTTAGAACTCAAGACAGTATAAAATTAATTGAATATACCTTTGAAAATTATGAATATTATGATTTAAAAGATTTTGTCACAAATTTTATTATTGATTGGGAAAAAAATAATCCTAACTATTTTTTCATAGAAAAAGGAACTTCTAATGATCTAAATATTTGTATTGATAATTCTCTTGCAAAAAATCCTACTATACCAATTAAAAAGAATTTAAAAAAAGACATAGAAGTTTCTTTGTCCTTAACTTCTTATTTAAAAGCTCCTATCAATAAAGGTGATTTACTAGGTAAATTGATTGTATCTAGCCAAGGAACTGTTCTGGCTGAATTTGATTTGCTTTCTGATACAAATATTGAAAAAAACAATTTATTTAATTATATGTTCAATTTCTTTAAATCTTATCCTACTCAAATAGAAGCTTCTATTATGCAATAATTACTCATTAAAAAAACCATTCTTTTTACAGACTGGTTTTTTTTTATTATTTTACATTTTCTTTTATGTAGTCAACTACATCTCCTACTGTTACTACCTTTTCAGCATCACTATCTGGAATTTCTATATCAAATTCTTCTTCTAATGCCATAACTAGTTCAACAATATCTAATGAATCAGCTCCTAAGTCATCAATAAATGATGCCTCCATTGTTACTGCTGTATCTGCTACTCCTAATTGTTCTACAATAATTCCTTTTACCTTTTCTAATACTTCTTCTGAACTCATATTCTCGAGTTCACCTCCTCTCAAGTTTACAAATGATTCATTCATATGTCATTTATATTATATGTTGTTACATTTGTCAAGTATATTATAAAAATATTTTCATTTTATACTTATTGTTCAAATTGTTCTTTCATTTTATCAACTGCTTTGTTTTCTACAAACTTCTCTGCTTGAATAATAGTATATTCAAATAATAATTCATCACTACTTCCATGTGCTTTTACTACCGGTTTTCTTACCCCTAAAAATAATGCTCCTCCATATGATTTATAATCCATTGTTTTACTAAATCTTTTTATTGCTGGCAATGCTGGGATACTAAGTATTTTTGCTAATACATTTTTGGTAAAACTCTCTGTCAAACTTTTCTTAACAAATTTTCCCAATCCTTCAGTAGTTTTTAAAAATACATTTCCTGTAAAACCATCTGTAACAATAGCATCAATTTTACCTGAAAATGCATCTCTTCCTTCAACATTTCCAACAAAATTAATGTTTAACTCTTCTGCCTTTTCTTTTAATAACTGATAACTTTCTCTTACTAGTTCATTTCCTTTTGTCTCTTCAGTTCCTATGTTTAATAATCCAATAGCTGGATTTTTTATACCATATGTATTTTTCAAATATATACTAGACATCTGTGCAAATTGTAACAAATTAATCGGTTTACAGTTAGTATTAGAACCTGAATCTATTAACAACAACTGACTTTTATATGCTGGTAAAATTCCTGCTAATGCTGGTCTATCAATTCCTTTAATTCTTCCTACAATAAGTGTTGCCCCTGTTAATAATGCTCCAGAGTTTCCTGCTGAAATAAATACATCTCCTTCGTCTTCTTTTAACATTTTAAATCCTACTACCATAGAAGAATCTTTTTTGTGCTTAATTGCTACTGTTGGTATGTCTTCCATTTCAATAGTTTCTGTGGCATTTTTTATTTTTAATCTATCTGAAATGTCTTCAATATCTTTTCCATAAAACTCTTTTACTTTATCTCTTATAATATTTTCTTTTCCTACTAAAATTATATCTGCTTTCACTTTATTAATAGCATTTACTGCGCCTTTAATATTTGCATCTGGTGCATTATCTCCCCCCATAGCATCTAGTACTATTTTCATGTGCTTTCCTCCTAAGTTCTTTCTTTTCTATTATATTTTTAATATCTATATTTTATTATGCTTTATAGAAAAAAGCAAGTAATTTTAATAAAAAAAGGAAAATAAGGATTTAAGGATTTGGGGACGGCCCCATAATCCTTTTTTTATTTTATGGCATATATCTTTAACATACAAAAAAGGATTATGGGGCCGTCCCCAAATCCTTTTCAATTTATTTTCAATTCTTTTTAAGCTAATATATCAGCAACTACTCCTGAACCTACTGTTCTTCCACCTTCACGAATAGCGAATCTTAATCCTTTTTCAATAGCGATTGGTGTAATTAATTCGATTGTCATTGATACGTTATCTCC
>CANQES010000051.1 GCA_947595555.1 uncultured Clostridia bacterium
CTATTGGGGTTACGATGCTAGTAGCTATCCAGCTTCTTATCGTGGTAAGTACGGTCCGCACAATGCTTTAATCAGCTACGGATTCCGCCCAACTTTATATTTGTAACAATAATTTCAATATAAATGGTAATATATAGAAGGTAGTAAGGTTTAAAAGTAAAAATAAAAAAACTGAAATAATATATTACAACATCTTGACATAATTCAAGTGCATTGATAGAATAACAAATAAGAGAATACTAAAAATAAAAAATGACATAATAACAAAAGAAAGTGGAGGAATGAAAAATGAGAAAAAACGAAGGAATAACATTGATAGCATTAGTAATAACAATTATAGTATTGTTAATTTTAGCAGGAGTAAGTATAGCAACATTGCTTGGACAAAATGGAATATTAAACCAAGCAGAAAAAGCAAAAGTAGAAAACAGAGGAGCAACAGTAGAAGAAGAATGCAACTTATGGAAAACGAATAAAAAAATGGATAGCCAAACAGCACAAGTAACGGCACAAACATTGAAAGAATTATTAGATAGCTTAGAAGAAAGAAACTTACTAACAGCAGAAGAAAGAGCAACAATAGAAGAAACGGGAGAAATAACAATAGGAAGTAGAACAATAGAATTTGGAAAAGAGACCCCACCAGTAGAACAAGCAAAAGTAGGAGTAAAAGTAACAGATGGAAACAAACCATATATAGATGCAGATGGAGATAAAGCAATCATCCCAGAAGGATTTACAATAGTACCAGGATGTGAGGATATATCAGAAGGATTAGTGATATCAGATAATGACCAAGATACTGAAGCAGAACCAATTGATAAAGTAACAGATGGAAATCAATTTGTGTGGGTACCAGTAGAGAACTTTAATGAGTTTGAAAGAACAGCAGGATATGAGGATGGTGCTTTACAATCATGTGAATTTGTGTCAAATGCAAGGGAACGTGGAAAATATTATGAACCAAAAGGAGATGGAATTACAGTATCTGAAGAAGCAACAGGAACAGAAAAAGAAGCACAAGAGATGTATAAGAGTGTAAAAGATAATGGAGGATTTTATATAGGAAGATATGAGGCAGGAACAACTGAAACAAGCGGTACAGGAATAAGAGGAACAATGGTATGTAAAAAAGAAGCAACAGTATATAATTGTATAGGCTGGGCAAGTACAAATGATATAGAAACAGGAGGAGCAGTACAAGTAGCAAGAGAATTTGCACAAAATCAAGGCTATACAAGTGTAACAAGTACATTGTGTTATGGAGTACAATGGGATGCAGTAATGAGATGGATGAATAAAATAGATAATCAAAATGTACCAGGAAAGAAATATATTGAGGATAGTACAGGAATGGGATGGCATGAAGATAATTCAAATCGTCAAGTAAAAAATACAGGAACAGATATTGAAAGTGGAGAAAACAAAGTTAAGAATATCTATGATATGGCAGGAAATGTAGAAGAGTGGACGATGGAAGCTGAAAGTAGTGGTAGCACTCGAGTTTTTCGAGGAGGCTATTATAGTGGTAGTGCTGTGAACTATCCAGTTTCTGTTCGTTCCGGTGACAGTCCTACCGAGGGAAATACCAGCATAGACGGATTTCGCCCAACTTTATATATTTGTACAGCTGAATTCTAGAACAGTGAATTTAGCATTTAGATAAAGAAAAGATTTTTTTCCAATATAAGACGTCAAGCAAGACGTCTTTTTAGAATGTTAATATAATACCAGCTATATAACTTACTGAATACTATTTATTATGAAAGTTGCGACATCAAAGTATAGTAGTAAGGTTTAAAAGTAAAAATAAAAGAACTGAAATAATATATTACAACATCTTGACATAACTCAAGTGCATTGATAGAATAACAAATAAAAGAATACTAAATATAAAAAAGGACAGAATAACAAAAGAAAGTGGAGGAATGAGAAAATGAGGAAAAACAAAGGAATAACATTAATAGCATTAGTAATAACGATTATAGTATTATTAATTTTAGCAGGAGTGAGTATAGCAACATTGCTTGGAGAAAATGGAATATTGTCACAAGCACAAAGGGCAAAAGAAGAAACTAAAACTGCAACAGTTGAAGAACAAAGAAAATTAGCAATAGCTGAAGCAGTAGCAAACCTAGAAGATACAGAATTTCAGGGCATAACAATTCCAGCAGGAATGGCACCAACAAGAATAGAAGGAGAAAGTACAGTTGGGGAAGGATTAGTAGTAATTGATAAAAATGGTAATGAATGGGTATGGATAGAAGTGCCAAGAACAACAATGCCAGAAAATTTAACTTTTGAAGATGGAGAAGATTATAATGCATTAACAAAAGCATTAAAAGAATATGCAGCTCCATATACAAAAGGAGGTCCAAAAGACGAGAATGTTGGAGATTTAGACTTTGATAATTGGACAGATGAATGGTATGAAGGATGCGGATTAACACCAGATGAATATAAAGAAACATATCAAAAAATGTTAAAAAGTGTATATACAAATGGAGGCTTTTGGATAGGAAGATATGAAGCAGGAATAGAAGAAAGTACAGGAACAGATCAAGCAAGTTTAGATTTAGCAAGAACAAAATCAAGTGCAAGAATTGATATTGATAGTTCGCCAAAAGCAATTTGTCAAAAAGATGCTATACCATATAACTGTATATATTATAGTGAAGCTCAAAAATTAGCAAGCCAAATGACACCAAATCCAACAAGGACAAGTAGTTCACCGTTTGGAATCCAAATGGATTTAGTATATAAATTCATAGAAGAAAAAGAAGTAGCAAAACAAGGAATCAATAAAAAGGATGATATAATAGCAAGTATTAACACAAATAGTGAAAGTTGGGGAAATTATAAAAATCAAACAATTGAAATTAATAGTAAAAATGCAAAACAATATATAAACGCTAAATGGGTTGCTAGTACAGATACTAAACCAACTAATAGCGAAGTTTTATTATCAACTGGAGCATCAGAAAAAACGAAGAGATTAAATATATATGATTTGGCAGGAAATGAATTTGAAAGGACATTAGAGAAAACCACAATTGATAACTCTCCTAGTAGCGCTAGGGGAGGAGGATATCCTTATGAGAGCTACGTCTGGCCTGCATCGGTCCACGCTGCGGACATTTTGAACGTTGCATATTTTAATGGTAGTTTCAGACCAGCATTGTATTGAAAACACCTCGTACCTCGAAATGGAACAAATGCCAAGACCATGATTTTAGTATGTAATAAAAATATCAAAATTAGTTGTTAGAAATAAAATTTTATGCTAAAATATAAACAAAAGGAGGCTTTTAAAGCACCATTTATATGAAAATGAAAGGAAAATAAAAAATGAAAACAGGATTTACTATTGGAAAATTTGCGCCATTACACAGAGGTCATCAATATTTGATTGAAAAAGGTTTAGGTGAAATGGATGAATTTTATGTGATAATATATGAAACCAATGTAACTAATATACCAATAGAAAAAAGAGCAAATTGGATTAAGCAACTTTATCCAAAAGTAAATTTAATATATGCAAAAAATCCACCTAGTCAATATGGATTAGACGAAGAAAGTATTAAAATACAAACAGATTACTTAAAATCATTATTGAAAGATATAAGAGTCACCCATTTTTATAACAGTGAACCATATGGAAAATTTGTTGCTAGAGATTTAAATGTAGAAGAAGTACAAGTTGATAGAAAAAGAGAAAAATATCCAATTAGTTCTACTCTGATTCGACATAGTATAGAGGAAAATATAAATTACGTAGAAGAAATAGTATATGAGGATATTAGAAAAAAAATATACAAAAGGTAGTAATATCTTTTGTATATTTTTTTGAAAAAGTAAGACAAAAATTAATAAAAAATCAATATACATTGCATTACATTTATGATAAAATATAAACAATATTACAGATTGGAGATGAGAAAAAGATGGAAAAAACAATATTGAAATGCGAAAACCTAAACAAAAAATTTGGAAAAAAGCAAATATTATATGATGTTTCATTTGACATGAACGAAGGAGACATTTTAGGATTTATTGGACCAAACGGAGCAGGAAAAACCACAACAATAAAACTAATATTAGGATTACAAGGAATAAATGGAGGAAAAGTAAGCATCAATGGATATGACATAGAAAAGCAATTTACTAAAGCAATCGAAAAAGTAGGAGCAATAGTAGAAAATCCAGATTTATACATGTACTTAACTGGTTATGATAACTTAAAATTAGTAAAAAATTTATACAAAAACATTGATGATAATAGAATTGATGAAGTAGTAAAATTAGTAAAACTAGAAAATAGAATAAAAGATAAAGTATCTAAATATTCGCTAGGAATGAGGCAAAGACTAGGAATTGCGCAAGCCATTTTACATAGACCAAACTTGCTAATACTAGACGAACCAACAAATGGCTTAGACCCAGAAGGAATAAAAGAAATGAGAGAACTCTTATTAGAACTAGCAAACAAAGAAAAAATGGCAATTTTGATATCTAGCCATAATTTAGCAGAATTAGACAATTTATGCAATAAAGTTTGTATTATTCAAAATGGAAAAATCATTGAAACGAGTGATATAGCAGACATTAAACATCAAAAAAATAAACAATATAAAATATTTGAAGTAAACAATACAGACTTAATAAAAGATATCATTCCTGATGCAGTAATAATAACAAAGAAAAAATTTAAACTAGACATTCCAAAAGAAAACATACCAGACGTCATTGAAAAGCTAGTAGCAAAAAAAATTAAAATATATGAAGTAAAAGAAGAAGAAAAATCACTAGAACAGGCATTTTTTGAAAAGACAGGAGGGAATGTAATTGAATAAATTAATTAAAAATGAATTAACAAAAATCTTTAAAAAGAAAAGTATTTACATTACTTTATTCATTATTTTAGCTTTTGTTATCTTAACAAATTGTATTTACAAATTTTCTTATAATAGTGCAAGTAATTATTATTACAATGATGATTACATACAAACCTTGAAAGAAGAATTAGTAGGATTAGATCCAACTAAGGAAAGTGATATGCAATTGTATATAAATGTCAAAACACAACTGGACTTATTTGAATTATCAGAAAGATATGATAAAGATTCATGGCAAATAGATATTTTACAGACTAAGGTTTTTGATTATATAAATCAAAAAAACAATTATATTTATGGTGAAGTAAAAGATGAAAACAAAGTAAAAGAAATGGAAAACAAGATAAATGACATTATAGAAAGGCTTGACAAAGATGATTGGACATATTTTGCACAACAAGAACTAGAAGAAGCAAAAAGTACATTAGAAGAATTGGAAAAGCAGAAAGATAAAATACAAGATAAACAAGAATTAAAAACTTTAAAAGACGAGATAGAATATGCAAAAATAAATAAACAAGTTGCAGAATATCGAATAGATAAAGACATTAAATATGGACATGATTATAAAAATAGAGCATTAAATACATACCAAAATGAGGCAAAAAATGTATATATAATAGGTGAAAGCAAAGAATCATTAACATATTCTGAAAAACAAGAATACAATGAAAGTATCAAAAATAAAGACATCAGTAAATACATTATAGAAAATGATGTAGATGTTAATAAAAGCGATGATTTAAGAGGAATTTTAAGGGATTTATTTGAACAATATGGACTATTTATTATAGTAATGATAGTGATGGTTGCTGGAACAATTGTCAGCGAAGAATTTAACAAAGGAACAATTAAATTATTGCTAATAAAACCATATACTAGGCATAAACTATTACTTTCAAAATTGATTACAATTTTTATTATGATAGCATTTTCTATATTTGCAGTTATTATTATGGAACTAATCGTAGGAGGTATAATATTTGGCTTTGATAGTTTGTCAGTACCTGTTTTAGCATATAATTTTAACACACAAACTTTAGAAAGTATGTCTATATTTACTTATTTAGGAATACAAGTTCTAGTACAATTACCAAAATACATTTTGCTAGCAACATTAGCCTTTGCATGTAGCACTTTATTTACTAATAGTGCAGTAGCAATTGCAATTCCATTACTAGGATATATGTCAGCTGATATAATAAATCAATTAGTTGTACAATTTAAAGTTGAATTTATGAGATTTTTTGTTAGCATGAATTGGAACTTTAATGAGTATTTATTTGGAAATCTACCAAGAATGGAAGGAATGACAGCATTATTTTCAGACATTATATGTATATTATACTTTATCGCTATGATAGTACCAACTTTTCTTGTATTTAAAAAGAAAAATATAAAAAATATATAAAATCAATTGAAATTTTGAAAAAATAACTATATAATAATTGCAAATATAAAAAGGAGGAAAAATTATGGAAGCAAAAATTGTAGGAGAAACATTACCAGCTGTTATTTGCAAATTACAAAGAGGAGAATCTATATTGACTGAAAATGGTGGTATGAGCTGGATGGACGACGGCATTGAAATGACTACTACTACAAATGGTGGAGTCATGAAAGGACTTGGTAGAGCTCTTGCAGGAGAATCACTTTTCATGAATGTTTATACTGCAAAAGAGGATAATGTAGAAATTGCATTTTCTTCATGTTTCCCTGGTAGAATCTTGGAATTTGATTTAAAAGAAGGAGAAACTATTGTTGCACAAAAAAGTTCTTTCCTTTGCTCTGAAAATACTATAGATATTTCTATGCAATTTCGTAAAAAAATAGGAGCAGGTTTCTTTGGAGGAGAAGGCTTTATTATGCAAAAAATAACAGGACCAGGAAAAGTATTTTTAGAAATTGATGGAACAATTATAAGAAGAGATTTACAAGCAGGTGAAAAATTAAAAGTTGATAATGGTTATGTGGCTGTTATGACAAAAGATGTAAAACTAGATATTGAAACTGTAAAAGGTGTAAAAAATATAGTTTTTGGTGGAGAAGGGTTATTTTTAACAACATTAGAAGGTCCTGGAACAGTTTGGTTACAAACAATGCCAATATCAAAATTAGCAGGATTATTATATCCAAGAACATCTAAATAAAAGTAAAAATGATTACTAGAAATTGCTATAGTAATCATTTTTATTACATATAATAATATAATAATAAAAAATGAAAGGAAGATATATATGAAGGTAATATTAGTAAATGGAAGTCCACATGAGAAAGGTTGCACATATACAGCTTTAAGAGAAGTGGAAGATGCTTTAAACAGAAATGGAATAGAAACAGAGATTTTTTGGTTAGGACATAAACCAATAGCAGGATGTCTTGGATGTGGACATTGCATAAAAACAGGAGAATGCTTTGTAAAAGATAAAGTCAATGAATTTTTAGCAAAAGTGCCAGAAACAGATGGATTTATATTTGGAACACCTGTACATTTTGCAGCAAGTTCAGGAATGTTATCATCATTTATGGATAGAGTTTTTTATGGTAGAAGACATTTATTTAGCAATAAACCAGCTGCTGCTGTAACAAGTTGTAGAAGAGGAGGAGCAACGGCAACAATTGATGAAATCAATAAATACTTTGGAATAAGCAACATGCCAATAGTTTCTTCACAATACTGGAATATGGTACATGGTAACAATCCAGAAGAAGTTAAAAAAGACGAAGAAGGAATGCAAACAATGAGAACATTAGGAAACAATATGTCATGGCTATTAAAATGTATTGAAGCTGGAAAAAAATCAGGAATCGAAGAACCTAAAAATGAACCAATTATATCAACAAATTTCATTAGATAATTTTGGAGGAGTGAATATCGTGAATAAGGAAAGTAGCATAGGTGTTTTTGATTCAGGGATAGGCGGTGTTACAGTACTATGTGACATAATTAAAATTTTACCAAAAGAAAATTATATATATTATAGTGATTCGAAAAATAATCCATATGGAGATAAAACAGATAAAGACATAAACCAATTATGTGATAATATTGTAAAATACCTTTTACAACAAAATTGTAAAGCAATTGTAATAGCTTGTAATACAGCAAGTACTAAGTCAGCAGAATTCCTAAGAAAAAAATACCAAAATATACCAATTATTGCAATAGAGCCTGCCTATAAAATGGTACATGATTATGCTTATAATAAACCAACATTAGTCATGGCGACAAAAGGAACTATTAATAGTGAAAGATTTAATTTATTATTGAAAAAATATGATAATCATAATACATATTTATTACCATGTGTAGGATTAGCAGATATAATAGAAGATGGAAATAATCAAAAAATAAAAAAATATCTTAAAGATAATTTATATCAATACAAGGGAAAAGTAGAAAATGTAGTATTGGGTTGTACTCATTATCCACTTGTCAAAAGTGATATAAAAGAAATTTTAGGTGAAGTTCAATTTTTTGATGGAGCACCTAATCTTGCAGAACATTTAAAGAACGTTTTAGAGGAAAACAATTTATTAAATCAAGGAGAAGGTAAAATAGAATTTAAAGATTCACAAGGAATGCAAAGTAAAGAAAAAAGATTTTATGAAATATTAGCAGAAGGTATTGACATCTGCTAAAAATGGGTATAATATATAAAAAGTTAGCAGTCAAACTCACAGAGTGCTAAAAGAGGTGAAAAAAATTGTTAGATGAAAGAAAAAAGAAAGTCTTGCAAGCGATAGTAGAAGAATATATCAATACCGCAGAACCTGTTAGTTCCAACGCACTCACACAAAATCATGGGTTAGAATGCAGTAGTGCAACTATTAGAAATGAAATGTCTGAACTAGAAAAAAGTGGTTTTTTGGATAAAACACACACATCAAGCGGAAGAATACCTTCCGCAAAAGGTTATAGATACTATGTGGACGAGCTCCTTAATGATAATGACATAAGTTTAGAAGAAATTAAATACATTAGTTCAAAACTAGAAACCAAAGTAAACGAAATAGAAGAACTGACTAAAATAGCAGCAAATACGATATCAGAAGTAACTCATTACACAACAGTTTCCATTGGACCAAAAGCAACAGCACAACTAATAGAAGAAATCAAATTTATTTTACTAGGTTCAAGAATGATGATGGCAGTAATTTTAACAGATTCTGGATTAGTAAAAGAAACAATTATAAAATTTGATGAAGACATAAATGAAAAACAAGTAGAAACAATTAATTACATGTTCAATCATAAATTAAAAAATCAGCCAATAGAAACCATTGACAGACCACTAGAAGAATATTTATATGATGAAATGACATATAGCATAAACGTAATTAAGCCAATAATAGAGCAAATTAAGAAAGTATTAGAAGAAGACAATAAAATATACTTAGAAGGAGCAAACAAGTCTTTTGAGCTACCAGAATTTAATAGTTTAGAAGTAGCAAAAAATTTTGTTAATATAATAGACACAAAAGAATTGATTGCAGATATGTTAAATTCAGGATTTGCAGAAGATATAAATGTTTATATAGGCGAAGAAAATGAAAAAAAAGAATTAAAAGACTTCAGCATAGTTACATTTAAACACAGAGTAAATGGAAAAGAATTAGGAACTATTGGAATAATAGGACCAAAAAGAATGGATTACTCTAAGGTAATATCAGTAATGAAATACATTAATAAAAAATTAAATGGAAACAATAAATAAGAAAGGAGACATATAATGTCAGAAGAAAAAAAGAAACAAGAGGAAGAAGTAGAAAATAAAAATGAAGAAAAAGAACAAAAGGAAATGGTACCAAAACAAGATTATGATGAATTAGATGATAGGTATAAAAGAATTTTAGCAGAATTTGAAAACTTCAAAAAAAGAAATGGGAAAGAAAGAGATAGTTTATACAACTCTATTCTTTCAGATGTTGTAGAGGTAATATTACCAATATTAGACAATTTAGAAAATGCACTAAAAACAGAAACACAAGATGAAGAATATAAAAAGGGAATTGAATTAGTAGTAAAACAATTTAAAGATGTTTTAGCTTCTAAAGGTGTAGAAGAAATTAAGACAGTTGGAGAAACCTTTGACCCAGAACTTCATGAAGCAGTAAGTAGTATTCAAGATGAAAATTTGGGAGAAAAGGAAATTGCACAAGAATATAGAAAAGGCTATAAAATAGGACATAGAGTTATTAGACATTCAATGGTAGTTGTAGCAAACTAAATAATTAAGTTATTAATTTTTTAAATATAAAATAAATTTTAAGGAGGAATTTAAAATGGGAAAGATCATAGGAATTGACTTAGGAACTACAAATTCATGTGTAGCTGTAATGGAAGGTGGAGAACCAGTTGTTATACCAAATGCAGAAGGTAATAGAACAACACCATCAGTTGTTGCCTTTTCAAAAAATGGAGAAAGACTTGTAGGACAAATTGCAAAACGTCAAGCAGTTACAAATCCAGATAATACAGTTATATCAATCAAAAGAAAAATGGGAACAAACGAAAAAGTTGATATAGAAGGTGATAAATTTACACCACAAGAAATTTCAGCAATGATATTACAAAAATTAAAAGCAGATGCTGAAAATTATTTAGGACAAAAAGTAACA
>CANQES010000052.1 GCA_947595555.1 uncultured Clostridia bacterium
ACCAAGTGGCTTACAAATCGTCGAAAACTATGATTATGATTCTAAAGTAGATGAAATAAATAGTATTTATCAAAAATTTCAAGAGCGAAATGCAAATATAAAATTATATTTAGGAAGTGAAGTATATTTTTCAGATAACATCATAACTTTATTAGAGGAAGGTAAAGCATCTACAATTAATGATACTAGTTATGTTTTATTTGAAATGCCATTAAATGCGGAGCCAATGAACCTATATGATGTCATATATGATATGTTGCAACATAAATTAGTACCAATATTAGCACATCCAGAAAGATATAGTTTTATTCAAAAAGAGCCAGAATTAGTATATGATTTAATTCAAAAAGGTGTTTATATGCAAGCTAATTATGGAAGCATTGTAGGGCAGTATGGTGAAAAAGCACAAATATTAGTTAAAAAATTACTTATTAACAATATGATACACTTTTTAGGAAGTGACGTTCATAGAAAAAATACAGTATATCCTAGAATACCGCATATTTTAGAAGAATTAAAAAAATTAATAGGAGAAGAAAAATTAGAACAATTGACATCAGTAAATCCTAGATTAGTATTACAAAACAAAAGAGTAGATATGGGAGAACCAACTCCAATAGAATTAACATGGAAAGAAAAAATTTTAATGAAATTAAAAAAGCAAAAAAATAATTGAAAAGGAAATATGTTATGAGAAAATATTTTGGCACAGATGGAATAAGACGAATAGCTAATTCTGAATTGACACCTGAATTAGTATATAAAGTAGCAAAAGCGGGAGCATATGTTTTATCTAAACATACAGATCATATACCTACAATTTTAATAGGTAGAGACACACGCATATCAGGGACTTTAATTGAAAGTGCTATGGTAGCAGGATTTTTAAGCTATGGTGCAAATGTAAAATTGTTAGGAGTTATACCAACTCCAGCAGTAGCATATTTAACTAGAAAATTAAAAGCAGATGCAAGTGTAGTAATATCAGCTTCTCACAATACTTTTGAATTTAATGGTATAAAATATTTCAGTAATAAAGGAACTAAAATACCAGACAGTCTAGAAGAAGAAATCGAAGAGATAATGGATTCTGGAAAATTAGATGAATTAACAGCCGTAAATGACAAAATTGGTGTTTCTGAATACTGCTTAGATTTAATTGATGAATATGTTTATTTCTTTAGAAAACATTTTGATGATATAATAGAAAACAATAAAAAAGAGGACTTTATTGTTGGCATAGATACTGCAAATGGTGCTACATCATATGTTGCAGAAAAGGTATTTAAAGCATTAGGAATACCATACAAAATTATAAATAATAATCCAGATGGAATTAACATTAATAAGGACTGTGGTTCAACACATTTAGAAGGTTTGAAAAAATTTGTAGTAGAAAATAAATTAAGCTTAGGAATAGCTTATGATGGTGATGGAGATAGATGTCTAGCAGTCGATGAAAATGGAAATGACATAGACGGAGACAAATTATTAGCAATTATATCAAGTAATTTAAGACAAAAAGGAAAACTAAGTAAAGACACTATAGTAGCAACTGTAATGAGTAATTTAGGATTAAAAAAATATGCAACTAATAATGGATTACAACTAATTCAAACTAAAGTTGGAGACCGTTATGTATTAGAAGACATGTTAAAAAATGGTTATAATTTAGGCGGAGAACAGTCAGGACATATTATTTTATTAGACTATAATCCTACTGGAGATGGCATTTTAACTTCTCTAATGTTAATTCAAACTATGTTAGAACAAAACAAAAAAGCATCTGAATTAGGAGATACAGTTAAATTATATCCACAAGTCTTAATAAATGCAAAAGTAAATAGTGATAAGAAATATGATTATGATAAAGACGAAACTATAAAAAATGCTATTGAAAAATTAGAAGAAGAATTTGCAGGAAATGGAAGAGTATTGATAAGACCATCTGGAACAGAACCTTTAGTCAGAGTAATGATAGAGGGAGAAAATCAAGAATACATTACACAAAAAGCTAAAGACATTGTAAAATTAATAGAAGAAAAACTAAAATAATTACAAAACATTGTAAGAATAATGTAATACAAATGTCATTAAAAAGTAAAAAAAAAGTATTGCTAAAAAATATAAATAGTGGTAATATAAAAGGGAAAACAAAAGAAAATGGAGGTAATGCTAATGTTTATTTTTGATATATCAAACCCTTTAACATTGGTATTAATGTTAGCTGCAACAGTACTATTAATATTTTTATCACAAGAAATAAAAACAAGCTACATATCTGCAGGGATGTTATTTGTCTATTTACTATTATTAATAATACACGTAGCACAAATAGCTACTTTATCAGAAGAATTTAGATATATGTTATCAACTTTATCTAGATGTATTGTAATTGATTTTATATTTGTTATCATAAGCTTTTTCTCTTACCTATGGGTAGATGATATAGAAGCTAAAATGGGAAAAAGGAAAAGTATTGATAATAGTCTAGACTGGCTATGGAAAAAAATATGAAAAACAAAAAAATGCGGATTTGGGGACGGCCCCATAATCCGTATTTTTTATGCATAAAAATAAAAAAATTAATTTATATACTTTTATAATTCAACAAAATATGATAAAATGCAAGAAGTCAAAAGGAGAAAACAATGAAAGCAAAAAAAGTAGAAGAAATATTTAGTGATTATAAAACAAATTCAAACATCAAATATGCTGACATACGAAGTTTAAACATAATAAAAAAAACAAATACATTACAAGTTATACTATATTTAGACGAATACATAGACATCAAAGACATTTGGTATTTTGAAAACTTTTTAAAGCAAAGATTTCAATTTGAACATATTGATGTAAAAATAGAATATCATGAAAAAGTAGAAAAAAAATCAATTCCAGAAGAATGGAAAAGTATCATAGCATATATGTCACACAAATATCCTTTAACAAAACCAATGTTATTATTAAAAAGTGACGTAACAGTAGAAGGAAACACAATAAAAATTCAAATGCATATAAAAGGTGCTGATTTCTTAAAAGCAAAAAGAACGGATAAAGAATTGCAAAAAACTATATACAACCTATTTGGAGAAGAGTATGCTATTGATATTACTGAAAAATTATCAATAGAAGATATATATGACATTCGTGAAAAAATACAAAAAGAACAGGAACAAGTAATAGCTAACATAGAAGAAAGCAAGCAGGCAGTAGAAACAAGCGAAGAAGTACCAGAATACAATGATGTAGACTATGTACCTCCAACTGATATGGACATTGATGGTGATATATATCCTATGGAAGAACAAGAATATATTATAGGAAAACCTTCTAAGGCAAAAGATAAGCACATTAAAATCAAAGACATAACGGCAAATGATGGAAGAGTTACACTAGAAGGAAGAATAGTTACATCTGAAGTAAGAGAAACAAAATCAGGAAAGGGAATGATAATCTTTGAATTATATGATGGCACAGGGACAATTACTTGTAAATCATTTGCAAAAGATTATGAAGAAGGAAAAGACATTGCAGAAAAAATAAAAAAGGCACAAGCAATAAAAACTATTGGAAAAGCAGGATTAGATGCATATGCAGGGGATATTACAATAATGTCAAATAGTGTAATAGCAACAAATAGTGAAGTACCAGAATTACCAACAGAAGAACAAGCAGATACACCACAAATATTAGGAGCTACAACAAATATCACAGACCCTTTGGTAAAAGTAGTAGATTTAGGGGTAGATGATGGAAAAATAGCATTACAAGGTGAAGTCATTTATACAGAAGAAAAAACTTTGAAATCAGGGAAAACTTTATTTAGTTTTGATTTATACGATGGGACAAGTACAATTACATGTAAAGCTTTTTTAAACAAAGAGACAGCAAAAAAGACGATGAATAGAATTCAAAATGCAAAAGGAATAAAATTATCTGGAACTGTTCAAATGGATAGTTTTTCGAATGAACTTACGGTAATGTCAAATACGATTATAGAAACAGAAGGCTTGAAAAAAGAAATAAGACAGGATAATAGCGAAGTAAAAAGAGTAGAATTACATATGCATACTCAAATGAGCCAAATGGATGCTATGACATCAGCAAAAGATTTGATAAAAAGAGCCATGAAATGGGGAATGACATCTATTGCGATTACTGACCATGGAGTGGTACAAGCTTTTCCAGAAGCACATAAAATGTTAGGATATGATAATCCTGATATGAAAATTCTGTATGGTGTAGAAGCATATTTAGCACCAGACAAAAATCCAATAGTAACAAATACAAAAAGTCAAGATATTGACACTACTTATTGTGTGCTTGATTTAGAAACAACGGGATTTTCCGCAGTTAGTGAAAGAATCACAGAAGTGGGAATTATGAAAATAAAAAATGGAGAAGTTATTGATGAATTTAGTTGTTTTGTAAATCCAGAAAAGCACATTCCGCAAAGAGTAACAGAAGTTACTAATATAACAGATGATATGGTAAAAGATGCAGAAACAATTGAAAAAGTATTTCCAAAAATTTTAGAATTTATAAAAGATTCAGTTTTAGTAGCGCATAATGCACCATTTGATATAGGCTTTTTAAAGCAAAATGCAAAAAATTTAGGATATGAATTTGATTATACATATTTAGACACATTAAGTTTAGCAAAAGACCTATTTCCTGATTATAAAAAATATAAACTAGGGAAGATAGCAGAAAATTTAGGAATAAAGGTAGAAGTAGCACATCGTGCTTTAGATGACGTAGATACTACTGTAAAAGTATTTAATGTAATGCTAAAAATGTTAAAAGAAAGAGGAGCTAAAAAGTTAGACGATATCGACCAAGTAAGCATGACAGAAGAAGCAAAAAAAGAGGAATATAAAAAATTAAAAATATATCATGCAATAATTCTTGCTAAAAATTATATAGGATTACGAAATTTATATAGATTGGTATCACTTTCTCACTTAGACTATTTTTATCGTAAGCCTAGAATTTTGAAAAGTTTGTATAAAAAATATTCAGAGGGGTTGATTTTAGGTAGTGCCTGTGAAGCAGGAGAATTATATCAGGCAATTGAATTAGGAAAAACAGATGAAGAGATAGAAGATATAGCTAACGATTATGACTATTTAGAAATTCAACCAATTGGTAATAATCAATTTTTAATTCGAAATGGTATTGTAAAAGATGAAGAAGCATTAAGAGATATTAATAGACAAATTGTTGCATTAGGTGAGAAATTAAATAAACCAGTAGTAGCAACTGGTGATGTACATTTTATGGACCCACAAGATGAAATATATAGACGTATTTTAGAGGCAGGGCAAGGATATGAAGATGCAGATAATCAGGCACCATTATATTTGAGAACAACAGAAGAAATGTTAGAGGAATTTAGCTATCTAGGAAAAGAAAAAGCCTATGAAGTGGTTGTTACAAATACTAATTTAATTGCTGATATGTGTGATCAAATTAGTCCAATTTCGCCAGAAAAATGTCCACCTCACATACCAGGATGTGAGCAAACAATAAAAGATATTGCTTATAAAAAGGCTCATGAATTATATGGAGACCCTTTACCAGACATTGTGCAAGAAAGATTAGACAAAGAATTAGATTCAATTATTAGAAATGGCTTTTCGGTTATGTATATAATAGCACAAAAATTAGTATGGAAATCAAACGAAGATGGCTATATAGTAGGGTCAAGAGGCTCTGTAGGTTCTTCATTTGCAGCTAATATGACAGGAATTACGGAAGTAAATTCTTTACCGCCACATTATAGATGTCCTAATTGTAAATACTCTGATTTTACGGATTATGGTTATAAAAATGGATTTGATTTACCAGATAAAACATGCCCAAAATGCGGACATCCATTATCTAAAGATGGAATGGATATACCATTTGAAACATTCTTAGGATTTAATGGAGATAAAGAGCCAGATATTGATTTGAATTTCTCAGGAGAATATCAAGCAAAAGCACATAAATATACTGAAGTTATTTTTGGAAAAGGTACTACATTTAAAGCTGGCACAATTGGTACTGTAGCAGATAAGACGGCTTATGGATATGTAAAAAAATATTTTGAAGAAAGGCATATTCCAATTAATAGAGCTGAAACACAAAGATTAGCAGCAGGATGTACAGGAATTAAAAGAACAACAGGTCAGCATCCAGGAGGAATAATAGTTGTACCAAAAGGAAGAGAAATTTATGAATTTTGCCCAGTACAACATCCAGCAGATGACCCAAACTCTGATATTGTAACTACACATTTTGATTATCACTCAATTGACCAAAATTTATTAAAACTTGATATTTTAGGGCATGATGATCCAACTATGATAAGAATGTTACAAGATATAACAGGAAAAGATCCAACAAAAGTACCATTAGACGATAAGGAAACAATGTCTATTTTTAGTTCTACTAAAGCACTAGGTGTAACACCAGAGCAAATACATTCAGAAGTAGGAAGCTTTGGTGTACCAGAATTTGGAACTAAGTTTGTAAGAGGAATGTTAGTAGATACAAGACCAACTACATTTGATGAGTTAATTAGGATTTCAGGACTATCTCATGGTACTGATGTATGGTTAGGAAATGCACAGAGCTTGATAGAATCAGGAACAGTAACATTACAAGATGCTATTTGTTGTCGTGATGATATTATGATTTATTTAATAAAACAGGGACTACCATCAAATTCAGCTTTTAAGATTATGGAACAAGTTCGTAAAGGAAAAGCTTTGAAAGACCCAGAAAAGTGGGCAGAGTACACAGCTTTGATGAAAGAACACAATGTACCAGATTGGTATATTAAGTCTTGTGAAAAAATAAAATACATGTTCCCAAAAGCCCATGCAGCAGCGTATGTGACAAATGCTTTTCGTATTGCATGGTTTAAAGTACATGAACCACTTGCTTATTATGCAGCATATTTTTCAATTAGAGCAGATGAATTTGATAGTGAGTATATGATTTATGGAAAAGAAAAAGTAAAAAATAAAATGAAGGAAATTGATTTAGAAGGAAATTCCGCAACTGTAAAAGATAAAAATATGTATGCAATATTAGAATTAGTATTAGAAATGTATGAGAGAGGATACAACTTTTTGCCAATTGATTTATATAAATCTCATGCAACAAAATTTTTAGTAGAAGAAGATGGAATTAGACCACCACTAAACAGCATACCGGGATTAGGAACTGTTGCAGCACAAGGAATTGCTACTGCAAGGGAAGATGGAAAATTCATGTCAATTGACGATTTAAAAATACGTTCTAAAGTAGGTGTATCAGTGACAGATTTACTAAAAAAATTTGGCTGCCTAGACGGTATGAGCCAAAGCAACCAAATGAGTTTATTTGCTTAATTTTAATTATTTATATCGATAGAACACGAAATGAGTATTTTGTGTTCTATTAATATTACCATCATAAATTGATTTTCCTTCAATGTCTAAAGGTATATCTAAAAAGATTGTACTTTTAAATTCTTCATCTAAATTATTTGTAATATAAATATCAAATGACATACTACAAGCAATAGAACTTAATGGAACATTGCATCTTTTTAAAAGTGAACCATCATAAGTAATTGGAGTCGATGTATCTGTTATTGTGTAGTCAGTTTTTATATTTTGATTTATATAGCTAAGTGTAATAGGATTTGCTAAATTGTTATATAAAGTAGGTGTATTTAAATCAGCTTCATTTTCAGATGTTATTATAAAATCAAAAGAATCAGAAATGTCATTTTGCTCTAACAAATCACTTTTAGCAAATTGCTCTAACCCTTTAAAATACATTTTAGGCTGTCCAATGTCTGGGGGTGAAGTAAACTTAAAATTGCGAATACTTACTTTCTTTAAAGTATTTTCTAAAGTTTTTTCTTCAGTAGAAGAATGATTGATAAAAAGTGCAATATCAGTATATTGGTACAAATTTTCTATTGTAAAATTAGAGCGAGAACTACTTTTATTTTTAGCATTACAATTACTAAAAAAAACAATTTTATTAATGTCGAAAACAGTTTTATTATTTTTGTTTGCAAATGATAAAACATCTTTTTCTAGACTAGTTTTTAATACATATTTTTGTAATAACAAATAAGCAAGTATAAATACAATAAAAAATAGTATAAATACAATTATTGTTAGAATTATTTTTTTCTTTTCCATAAATTCCTCCTTTGTAACAATTATATAATAGTATAAAATTATAATAAAATCAAGAATAAGTACACATTATTTTCCATGTCATACTGATTGACAAAAAAAATAAGAAAAGGTAAAATTATAATAGGTGATTATATGAGAGTAAAAATACAAATGAAAATCACGCTAAAAAAGATTATAACTTTTTTAGCCTTTATAATTAGTTTATTATATATAGTTATTTTTTATAACTTTTATTTTGCAAGGAACAACGTATATGCAACAGAAGAAACAACTGCTAATGCTGAAAAAACAGACATTAGCCAAGCAAAAGAAGTAAAAATAGAAGACATAATAGAACAAAATGTAGAACAAGATAAAAAAGAAGAATATAGTGTAGAAGAAACAATCTTAGAATATCTAACAATATATCGAAATAATCCTAGTTTACCCAAAGGAACAATACAAGTAGTGCAAGAGGGTAGAGAAGGAAAACAAGAGATTACAACTAAAAAAACTTATCAAAATGAAGAATTAATGTCAGAAGAACAAATATCAAGTAAAATAACAAAAGGCTCAATTAATAAAATTGTAGAAGTAGGTACATCAAACTACACAAGTAACTATAAAGTAAAAGTAGGAGATAAAGTCTATGTTACCTCAGACCGATTATCTGTTAGGTTTGAACCAAATGAGAATTCACAAAAAGTAGCTACATTAACCAAACAAAATGAACTAAAAGTATTAGATATACAAGAAGAATGGTATAAAATATCAGGTGCAGGTGTGACAGGATATGTTAAAGCAGAAGGAACTACATATATAAATAATAATGCTAAGCAAGAAATAAATGATACAACAGCAAAAAGTAAAGCACAACTAACAGCAAATTTAGATTTTGGCATGTCATTAAACAAACCAAGTGGACTTACATTAGAACAATTTAAGAAAATCTTATCAGATAGCAAAGACGTAAATAAAGTATTTGAAAACAATGCAGAATATTTTTATTACATAGAGCAACAATATAATATTAATGGAGTATTTGTAGCCGCAGTAGGAATCCATGAAAGTGCGTGGGGAACTTCTAAAATTTCAAGAGATAAAAATAACTTATTTGGCTATGGAGCTTATGATTCTAATCCATATAATGGAGCCTATAACTTCTCTAATTATTCAGAGAGTATTGACTTAATTGCTAGAGTATTTGTTAAATACTATATAAATCCAAAAGGGACAAGCATTTATGGAGGAGAACAAGCAGTAGGAACATATTATTATGGCTCAAATTTAAGTGCAATTAACACAAAATATGCCACAGATAAAAATTGGGCAAATGGTGTTTATCAACATATGAAATATTTATACAATAAATTGTAAAAAATTCTTGATATTTTTTACAATTTATTGTATGATATAATAGCAAGAATGAATGAAGACTTGAGAAAGGGGCATAAAATATGAAAAAAGGAATTATAATCATTGCTGTAATCATGCTAATAATTGGAATATGTTTAGTAACAAATAAAATTTATGCAGCAGATAAAGCAATAGATGAAGAAACAGAAAGTAAAATTGTAGAAATCAAAGAAAATATGGCTAGTTCGTTAGAAGATTATAAAGCTAAGTATGGTTCTGACTCTTATGGAACAGTTGCATATATTTTAAATATAGTGAGAATTTATAGCATACCATTTTGTTTTTTGGGAATAGTAATTGGAGCTATATATCAATATGTAATTGGTATCAGAAAATTAGACGTACTAGAAAAAGGAATGGCATTAATTGTGTCATTTGTAACAATTTTAATAATATGCCAGATTTTACCACTTGCATTTGCAGTGTTTGTAAAATTTGGAAGGGGGTAACAAATGAAAGTTTTATTTGCTGTAAGTAATGA
>CANQES010000053.1 GCA_947595555.1 uncultured Clostridia bacterium
GAATTAACAACAGAAGATGGAAAATATACAGTAAACATAGCAGATATATATAATGCGGATTTAGGAAAAATGACAGCTGGAACAGAAACAACAAAACCAGAAGGAGCTGAATGGGAAAACACTGTAACACCAGTAGCAGATGGAGAAGGACATATAATACCAGTACCAAATGGATTTAGTTATAAAGAAGGAACAAAAGAAACAGGATTTGTAATACAAGATGATGAAGGAAATGAATTTGTATGGGTGCCATGTGGAAAAGGAGAAGAGATAACATATGAGAAAGAAAAAGGATTAGCAGAAACATGGAAAACTGCTCAAGAAGATGACATAGAATATAAAACAAAGCAAAATGAATATACTAATTATGATGATTGGACAGATAGTTATGGAGACACAACAAGTGTAAACAAATATGGAGGATTTTATATAGGAAGATACGAGGCAGGAATACCAAGTACAGCATCATTTTTTCCAACAGCAGAAAAGAAAGAGTATATAATTACAACAGCTTTAAATAATGGAAGAGATGTAACAGTAGAAAATGGAGAACCATTAAAACCAGTAAGCAAGAAAAATAATCCTTGTTGGAATTTTATAACACAAGAACATGCAAGAGAAGTATCGGGAAAAATGTATGAAGGTAGTGAAAGTGTAACAAGTCAATTAATAGATAGTTATGCATGGGATACAGTATTAGAATGGATAAAAATAGGAGAAGGAAAAATAGAAAAAGTAACAAACTCAATGCTATACGGAAATTATTGTGATAACACAAATATAAGTTTAAATAATGATGGGATGTATGCTATGCACGCTATTGCTGGTAATTGGGTCTATGCCACAACATATTCAATAGGCAATTGGAAAAGGATAGAGGTTGATAAAAAAATTACAAAAGATAATGTAGATACAGAATATAGTAAATATGAATGGTCAATACCTCATGCCCAATGGGATTTTACAAAGACGTGCACAGAAAGAACAGAGATAGCATCAGGAGCAGCAGAAGCAACAAAAACAAAAAATATATATGATTTAGCAGGAAATATGTGGGAATGGACAACAGAAACAGGTAAGCATAACAATACGAGCACAACATATGCTGTCTTTCGTGGTGGAAGTTTTCATGACCAAAGTGCTGTGTATCCCGTTTGTACGCGCTATGCTTCCTATGCTAGTAATTCTAGATTCTCATGGCACATTGGTTTCCGCGTCGTGCTTTATATTCAATAATACCGCTTCTTTCTTATTATTGTATATTATTTTTTAACTAATATAATTAAAAGCTCACATATGTCAAAACAATGTGAGTTTTTAATTTAATTTCTTTTATAACTTGATTTTTTTGAAAAAATAATATATAATAATTTGCCAGAAAAGGAGATAAAGACATGCTAGAAAATCAAGAAAATAATATACAACAACATAAAAATTTCAAGCAACTTGTAACCACCTTTTACAATGAAGAAATAGATGAAATCGACGAAAATGAAGAAATAGACATAAAAAATAATGGATACATAAGAATTGAGCCGAAAATTATATATGATAAATTTTCAGGAGACATGAAAGTAGAATTTAAAATTGGTTCTAAAAAAATGTATAAAATAAAAAATTTATCAGAATTTTACACCAGAATGACAGAAAAATCGTTTTATCGTTATGGTGAAAAATTGCAATTTATACATACAAAAGAAGCATTTGAAGAAAGCAGCAAACCATTATTAGATTTCATTATGAAATATGCTGAAGTTATAAAATACGCTAACTCAAACTCTAATAGTAATTATCGTTACTATGGAAAGGCATTAAGTGATACCAACATCATTCTAGGACATAGTGGTATTGACGATTTATTTGATGCTTTAAAATGTCATTTAATTCCTTTTCAAAAAGATTATAATACAAATGAAATTGAATTCACAGAAAATCAGCCTAACATTGAATTCATATTAAAAAAATTGGATAGCAATCAATATGTCATTACACCAAATATCGACATTTTTAGCGTAACAATATTAAAAGGTAAAAAATATAAATACGTATTAGATGACAAAAAATTATACCGTTGCACTAAAGAGTTTGAAAATGCTAATCTAAAGCTTTTAGAATTATTTAGACATAATTATATGACAGAAGTATCTTTAGGCAAAAATGAATTAACTCAATTATTTTCTATTATCATACCAAAAGTAAAAAAAGCAATAATAATTGAAAATATTCCAGATGAAGAATTAGAAGCATATAAACCAAAAGAATTAACTGTCAAAGTTTATTTAGATTTTGATAAAAATGACTTTTTAATAGCTGATATTAGATTTAATTATGAAGACCACGAGTTTAACCCACTTGATGAATCATTAAAGTTGAATTTTCCAAGAAATATTATTAAAGAAACGAAAGCTTTAAATGCATTCCGAAAAACAGGCTTTATGTTTGATAGCAAAAATCTAAGATTTATTTTACCTGATAATGATAAAATTTATAAATTTTTGACAGAAGATATTAATTATTATATGCAAACTTTTGAAGTACTTGCGACTGATAACTTTAAAACCAAGCAAATTCGCCAACCTAAAATAGGACATATTGGTGTAAAAGTAGAAAATAACTTATTATCCATTGATTTGCAAAATTTAGATATCAATATAAACGAATTAAAAGATATTATGAATAGATATAATTTAAAAAAGAAATATTATCGCTTAAAAGATGGTAGTTTTATAAATTTAGAAGAAAATAAAGAAATGTCTTTTTTAAATAAATTAATAACTGGAATGGATATTGATTATAAAGATTTAGAAAAAGGTAACGTAAAATTACCAGTTAACAGAAGTCTATATTTAAACGAATTGCTAAAAGGTTTATCAACGACTGACATTACAAAAAGCTCTGAATATAGAAAAATTATAAGCGATTTAAACCAAGATCAAATGGAGGATATTCAAGTTCCTGAAAATTTAGAACCTATTTTAAGATATTATCAAAAAATAGGATATAAATGGCTAAAAATACTAGACCACTACAAATTTGGAGGAATTTTAGCTGATGACATGGGCCTTGGTAAAACAATTCAAATGCTTTCTGTAATAGTTGATTATGTTCAAAATGCATCACAAAATGACATTATTATTCCTGGTCAAGAACAATTTGCAAATATTCCACATAGAAAAGCTAGCTTAGTAGTTTCTCCTAGTTCATTAACGTTAAATTGGCAAAATGAAGCTAAAAAGTTTGCACAAAATTTAAAGACTTTGGTGATAAGTGGCACTATGTTGGAAAGAAAAAGGCAAATTGAAAAAATTGATGATTATGATTTAATTATTACATCTTATGATTTATTAAAAAGAGATATTGAATTGTATGAGCAAAAAGATTATCATTTTAAATATGTAATAGCCGATGAAGCACAATATTTAAAGAATAGTAATACTCAAAATGCAAAAGCAATAAAACAGCTGTCATCAGAAACGCGCTATGCTTTGACTGGAACTCCAATTGAAAATTCATTAGCAGAATTATGGTCTATTTTTGATTTTATTATGCCTGGCTATTTGTTTACCTATAAAAAGTTTAAAGCTATGTATGAAATGCCTATTGTAAGAGAAGAAAATAAAGATGCAATGAAAAAATTAAAAATGCTTATTGAGCCTTTTATTTTGCGAAGAAATAAAAAAGAAGTATTGACTGAACTTCCTGATAAAACAATTACTATTATGAATAATGAAATGGGGCAAGAACAAAGACATATTTATCTTAATTATTTAGCACAGGCAAAACAAGACATCGCAAATGAGATAGATTTAAATGGCTATGAAAAAAGTCAAATGCAAATATTAGCAGCTTTAACAAGATTAAGACAAATTTGTTGCCATCCTAGTTTATTTATAGAAAATTACCAAGATGGAAGTAGTAAACTAGAACAGTGTATGGAACTTATAGAAGATGCAATAAATGGATGTCATAAGATTTTATTGTTTTCAGGCTATACTTCTATGTTTGATATTATTGAAAAGGAATTAGTTCAACGACATATTAAATATTTTAAATTAACTGGTAGCACTAAAGTGGATGATAGAATTAATTTAGTTAATGAGTTTAATGAAAATCCTGATATTAAAGTATTTTTGATTTCTTTAAAGGCCGGTGGAACAGGATTAAATTTGACTGGTGCAGATATGGTAATTCATTATGACCCATGGTGGAATATATCTACTGAAAACCAAGCAACTGATAGAGCTTATCGTATTGGTCAAAAAAATAATGTTCAAGTTTATAAATTAATTACTAAAAATTCAATTGAAGAAAAAATCTATGAACTTCAACAAAAAAAAGCTCAATTAGTAGATAATATGTTGAGTACTAAAACGTCTTTTATTAATAAATTTTCTAAAGAGGATATTATGAATTTGTTTAATGAATAGTTATGTGTTATAATAGTTAAGATGTCTATTAACTTAGATATCTTAACTAATTTTTCATCCAAAAGGAGGTTGTAAAATGAAACACATTAAAACACTCAACGGTAACACCCTTCAAAGGACACTGAAAAGCGGAGGTTGTGGCGAATGTCAAACTTCTTGCCAGTCTGCTTGCAAAACTTCCTGCACAGTAGGAAATCAAAAGTGTGAGAAGTCCAAAAATGACTGAATTAGTTACGGTGAGCAGGATTCCTGCTCACCAATTTAAAATAAAGGAAAGAGATTATGAATGATTTTATTACAATTATTGGCGGTGGTTTAGCTGGATGTGAAGCAGCTTACCAAATTGCTAAACAAAAAATTAAAGTGAAATTATATGAAATGAAACCTATTAAATATTCTTCTGCTCATAGTAGTGAAAATTTGGCGGAAATTGTATGTAGTAATTCTTTTAAATCTAATTTGTTAACAAATGCTTGTGGTTTGCTAAAAGAAGAATTGCGAATGTTAGATTCACTCTTAATTAAAATTGCAGATAAGACAAGCGTACCAGCTGGTCAAGCTCTAGCAGTTGATAGAGAGGTTTTTTCTCAAATGGTAACAGAACATATTAAAAATAATCCATACATTGAAATAATTCACCAAGAAGTTACTGATATTAAAGAGCTTATCAAAAATGGTATTGTTATAATTGCAACTGGTCCTTTGACATCTGAAAAATTAGCTCAAGACATTCAACATATTACAGGACAAGATAAATTATATTTTTATGATGCAGCTGCTCCTATTTTACAAAAAGATAGTATTGATTTTTCAATTGCTTTTTATGGCAATCGCTATGAACAGGAAAAAAGGAAAGATGAATCAGACATCATATGGAAGGAAAGATTGACTAAGCAAAATCTTGAAAATCCAAGTTATATCAATCTTCCTATGGACAAAGATGAGTATGAATTATTTTGGAAAGCTTTAGTTGATGCAGAAGTTGTTACTTTGCATGATTTTGAAAAAAAGGAGATTTTTGAAGGCTGTATGCCGATTGAAATTATGTCCAAAAGAGGGATTGATACTTTACGATTTGGTCCACTAAAGCCAGTTGGCTTTGATGATCCAAGAACAGCAAAGCGACCTTATGCAGTTGTTCAGTTAAGACAAGATGATAAACAAGCTCAATTATATAATATGGTTGGTTTTCAAACTAATTTAAAATTTGGAGAGCAAAAGAGAGTTTTTTCTATGATTCCTGGTTTGCAACAAGCTGAATTTGTTAAATATGGTGTTATGCACAGAAATACTTATATTAATTCTAGTATATTACTTGATGAAACTTACTGTTTAAAAAACTCTCGCAATTTATATTTTGCAGGTCAAATTACAGGTGTAGAAGGTTATGTAGAGTCTATTTCTTCTGGAATGGTTGCTTCTCTAAATGCTATATGTAATTTTAAAAATAATTCTAAAAAAATTACTTTTCCAGAGTGCACTGTTATTGGTGCTTTGGTCAAATATGTTTCTTCACCTAATTCTAATTTTCAACCAATGAATGCAAATTTCGGTATTTTACCAGAGTTGGACGGTAAAAAAATAAGAGATAAAAAAGAACGATATTCTAAATTAGCGCAAAGAAGTTTAATTGCCTTAAAAGAAACAAATAGTTAAATCAATTATTTGTTTCTTTTTTATTTAACAATTGTTACCAAAATATTACATTTTTATAAAATTTTATGTAATTTTACATAAAATTGTTGAAATTTTCATGTACATATGTTATAATATAAAAGAATGTTGTTAAATACATTGCCTTGAAAGGAAGGGGATTTTAATGGATATAAAAAATGTTGAAGATATCATGAAGAATTATCAAGAACAAGAACAAAATTTTATGAAGACAGATAAAAACGTAGAATTAATAAAGAAGGATGATGACATTAATAAAAAGAAGTTATCATTAAAAGAAGATTCTTTGAGTATTGAACTTTTAAATCAAGGAATTAAAGACAAGGACATTGAACTAAATAGAAATGTTTTACATAGAGAAAGATTAGAAAAAGAAATGGAGCAAGTTACAGATAGTAAACTAAAGGCAGAATATGAGAAACAAATAGAAGATGCTGAAAATGAAAATAAAACTATTCAAGAAGAAGTAAAAAGATTAAAAAAAGATAGAGCTTCAGCTAGAACACAAAGAAAAGAAAAAATTAATGCAGAGCTAGAAAAATTACAAGAAGAAAGACAAGAAATGGTAACTGAAAAAAGACAAAAAGAAAGAGTTTTAAGAGAAGAAATTTATAAAAAAGTTAATGATTTACAAGATAGTACTAGAAAAGAATTAATGCAACTAAAAAAAGAAACAGATGAAAAATTACAACAAATAGAAATAATGCGTCAAACAAAACAATTAGACATGAAAAATTTTTCTTATGTATATGATGAAAATGGTAATCCAACAAATGGAGAAGATTTCAAAAAAATAAATGAAGACATAACAAATTTGATTCAACAAAAATATGAACTTCAAGAGACTTCAAAAAAATGTGAAAATTATAGAAATTCTTTAATTGATCCATTCAAAATGCCTCCTGAATTACCTGATGATCAGATTTATACATGTGAATTTCTTCTTGAACAAGAAAAGTCTCAAGAAAATCAGATTCACACTGGTGAATCTATTCTTGAACAAGAAAAGTCTCAAGAAAATCAGATTCATATTGGTAAATCTATTCTTGAACAAGAAAAGACTGAAAAAAATCACCAAAATTCAGAACAGTTTGATACTTCAAATGAACCTAGAATGAATTCAGTAGATGATGACTTTTTTAAAAATTTAGGAAAATTAAAACATTCTATGCCAAATACAGATAAAAAAGAATTTTACTCTCCTACAACATTTGCAGCTAATGATAGAGTAAAAAAAGAAATTAAAGAACATTTAGAACATAATTCAGTAGGAAAAATTGAATATATTGAAATATCAGAAAAAAATGGAACTATTTATTGGAAAGATAACAAAGGAAATGACAAAATAGCAACTATAAAAGATGCCTTTGAGTCAAAAAAATCAATATTTAAAAATTTAGATATTGCAAAAAAATGTAAAGAAATTGCAGGTGGATTTTTTAGAGGACTATTATTACGTAGAAAAGTAAATCCAGAAATTGTAGTAGCTTTAGAAAAAAATCAAGAACAATTAAAAGACTATATTTCTAGCCTACATACAAAAAAAGATTTACCTTTTGAATTAATCCACAACCTACAAGGAATAGGAATGCTAGAAAAATTCAGAAGAAATAAATTTGCTAAGTTAGAAAAGCGTTTAGGTGCTAAAGTTTTTGGAAAACTTTTTGATAAAAATGAAACGTTAACTAATAATAAAGAAATTCTTGACTCCACTACAACTACTTCTGAACCAACAAAAAAATCACATTCTAATGCTTTAGATGAATATAAACAAAATAATACAGATAATCATATTGAAAAAAATGCTATGAAACAAATGAATCCAGATCAAATTATAGCTGAAGAAACAGAAAAAACAAAGTCTAGTGTGAACGATATTATGTCTAAGGCAAAACAAAAATCAGATATTCCTGATTCAAACTCTTATAATTACATTGATTTATAATCAAGCACCAAAACTTGGAAATAGAAATATTTCCAAGTTTTTATGTTAATGTCTATACTTCTATCTCCCCTTCTGTACGTAAAATTCTGTGATATCTTCCTACTATGTCGTTTAAGTTTTCTCCGACTTCTTCAATGTTATAGCAATCTATAATTTTAACTGCTTTTTCTTCTGGTATCCACTTTCCTATTTTACGGTTTGTATAATTTATATAACTTTCTTTTCCCTTAATAAAAATTATTAAATTCTTTTTTTCATTTATTTTTTCTTTTAGTTTATCTATTTTTTCTGAATTATTGTTTTTCCAATTTAAATTTAATATATTTTTCTTTTTATCTTCTTTTAAATTTATTTTGTTTAAAAGTGTTTGCATTGTTTCTTCTAAATCATTTTCTGATAAAATTACTACTTCATCATTTTCTTCTATTTTTTTATTAATATAAGGTAAACTTATCATTTCAAAATGATAATCACTTGCATAAAATGCACATACTCTTTCTTTTGTATTTTCTTCTTTTTTCATTAAAAACTCGACCTTCCTTTAATAAATTTCTACGGAACTCCTGCGTTTTCATTTTTGTTTACTGGTAAATTTTACCATTTCTTTACAAATATGTCAATAATATTTCAAATAAATTCATCGCACAATTCGACAAACAATATTTTTTCTATTTTTGTATAAATTTTTCTAAAATGTCAATAATGATAGTAAAGGAGGCAAACTTATGAAAAAAAATTTAAAAATGGTAATTATCTTGACTTTTCTTCTTTTTCTATATAGTTCTATTTGTGCCATTTCTTATGCACAAAATATCTCTAGTGATATTGCAGATAGTGTTTTTCGTTTACATGTAATTGCTAATAGTGATAGTAAAGAAGATCAGGATTTAAAATACATCGTTCGAGATAGTTTATTAGCATATATGAATTCTATTTGCAAAGATTGTAAATCAAAACAAGAGGCTATTTCAATTGTTGAAAAAAATAAAAATAAATTTGAAGACATTGCTACTAACACAATAAGAGAAAATGGTTATTCATATAGTGTTAAAATAAATATTGGACATTTTGAATTTCCTACAAAAAATTATGGTGATATTTCTTTACCAGCTGGATATTATGATGCCCTAAGAGTTGAAATTGGAGAAGCTAAAGGACAAAACTGGTGGTGTGTAATGTTTCCACCTTTGTGTTTTGTAGATATTAGCTCTGGTATCGTGCCAGATGAATCTAAAGAATTAATGGAAGATAGTTTGACAGAAGAAGAATTTGCTTTGATTTCTGATTCTTCTGACAAAAAAATTCAATTTAAATTTAAATTATTAGAGTTTTTTACAAATACAGGTCTAATTACTGCTAAAAAATAGTTGCATTCGTCGCAAGTTTATGTTATATTTTAATAGTAATAGAGTGTTATATTCAACACTCTTTTTTAACGCAAAGATACTATACTGGGGGTTATTAAATTGGAAAAATTAATTATAGAAGGTCCTACATCCTTAAAAGGTGAAGTTTCCATTAGTGGTGCTAAGAATGCAGCTGTTGCAATTTTACCTGCTACTCTTTTAATTAATGGTAGTTGCACTATTGAGAACTTGCCAAATATAAGCGATATTAAAATATCTTGTGATATATTAGAAAAGTTAGGTGCTAAAATAACTTGGAACAATAAAAATAGTATTACTGTTGATACATCAAATATAACAACGACTAAAGCACCTTTAGATTTAACTAGTAAATTTAGAGCATCTTATTATATAATTGGTGCAATGCTTGGAAGAAAAGGAAACGTACAAGTTGCTATG
>CANQES010000054.1 GCA_947595555.1 uncultured Clostridia bacterium
GCAACTGTTGCATGCTTATCAGCAGGAGCATCTGTATGTCATGTTGACAGCTCAAAAGGAATGACATCATGGGCAAAAGAGAATGTTGCTTCATCAGGATTGCAAGATAAACCAGTTAGATTTATCATAGATGATGTGGTGAAATTTGTTAATAGAGAAATTCGAAGAGGTAATAAATATGATGCAATTATTATGGATCCTCCTTCTTATGGTAGAGGTGCTAAGGGAGAGGTATGGCAATTTGAAGAAAATATATATAGTTTGGTAGAATTATGCTCACAAGTGTTGTCTGAAAATCCATTGTTCTTTTTAATTAATTCTTATACAACAGGGATATCAAGTACAGTATTACAAAATATTTTAAGTATAACAGTTGATAAGACATATAAAGGAAAGCTAGAATGTGGTGAAATAGGAATTCCAATGGAAAATTCAAAATTGATATTACCATGTGGTATTTATGGTAGATGGGAGACATAAATGCAAGATTTAAAAGTATTATTTGAAGATAATCATATTATTGTAGTAGAAAAAAGTCCTAATATACCATCACAAGCTGATAAAACAGAAGATATAGATATGCTAAGTATTGTAAAACAGTATATAAAAGAAAAATATCAAAAACCAGGAAATGTATATTTAGGGCTAGTTCATAGACTGGATAGACCAGTTGGTGGAGTAATGGTATTTGCTAAAACTTCAAAATCTGCCTCAAGATTAAGTGATCAAATAAGACAAAAAATATTCCAGAAAAAATACTTAGCTGTAGTTGATGGAAAAGTAATGCAAGAAGAAGGTGAATTAAAAGATTACTTGTATAAAGATGAAAGGCATAATATAAGTAAAGTAGTAAATAAAGATAAGAAGAATGCGAAACTGGCAAAGCTAAATTATAAATTGATTAAATATAATGAAGTAAAAGATTTAAGTTTATTAGAAATTAATTTACACACAGGACGACATCATCAAATAAGAGTTCAATTAGCTAATTTTGGACATAGTATATTTGGAGATCAAAAATATGGAAAGAGAGGGCAAGGCAAACAAATAGCTCTGTGGGCCTACGAAATAAGCTTTGAACATCCAATTACAAAAGAAGTTTTAACTTTTAAAGATTTACCTGAACCAGTAGGAACATGGAGCATACTTAGATAAATGAATACATTATTGTTAAAAATTAAAAAGAAATTAATAAAACATTTGCATTTTATAGAAATATATGTTACAATATTCAAGTAAAATAAAAAGACATTCCATAGGGAGGAATATAAATGGAAATAGCAAAAGGAATACTAATAGTAGTTTACTTTATAGTGGCAGTAATATTAATCATATTAACACTAATACAATCAAAAGAAGATGCAGGATTATCATCTACAATAACAGGTTCATCAACAAGTAACTTTTTTGAAAAAAATAAAGGAAGAACAAAAGAAGGAAAACAAAAAAGATGGACAATTATATTAGCAATAGTATTTGCAATATTAACAATAGCATTAGGAATTATATACATGGCATAAAATGTAGAAAAAAGGGCGGTTTTATAAAAAACTCGCTCTTTTTGAGTTAAAAAGAGGAAAATGGGGCCGTCCCCAAATCCGCAGAAAGGAGAAAATTAGGTTGAAAGGGCAAGAGCAAAAAAAATACTATGAAGGTATTTATAGAAAAAATCAAAAAGGATTTGGATTTGTTAGATTAGAAGACCAAGAGGATGACATTTATATATCAAAAGAAAATTCACTTAATGCTTTAAATGGTGATAGAGTTTTAATTGAGATACTAGAGGAATCTAACAAAGTAAAAAGTGCAGAGGCAAGAGTGGTAAAAATTTTAAAGCATGAGAAAGATACAATAGTAGGTATATTTCAAAATAATAAAAATTTTGGATTTGTGGTGCCAGATGACAGAAACTTTGGGACTGATATTTTCATTTCTAAAAAAGATTTTGGAAAAGCAAGACATAATCATAAAGTATTAGTAAAAATCACAAAATATCCCGAAAAAGGAAAAAATGCAGAAGGAAAGGTAATTGAAGTGTTAGGCAATGTAAATGAAGCGGGAGTGGACATGCTATCTTTAATAAAAGAGTATAATTTGCCATCAACATTTCCAGAGCCAGTAGTAGAAGAAGCAAAAAGGTATGATAACAAAGTAGATAAAAAAGATATTCCTAATAGAGTAGATTTTAGAGATGAAGATATTTTTACAATTGATGGGGAAGACGCCAAAGATTTAGATGATGCTGTTCGTGTAGAAAAATTGCAAAATGGACATTATAAATTAGAGGTGCATATAGCAGATGTTAGTTACTATGTAAAAGAAAATAGTTTATTAGACCAAGAGGCATTAGTAAGAGGTACAAGCATATACATGCTAGGAAGAGTTATTCCAATGCTTCCAAGAGAATTGTCAAATGGAATTTGTAGTTTAAATGCAGGAGAGGATAGATTTACATTATCTTGCATAATGGAGATTAATGAAAACGGTGATGTAATATCATCAGAGATAGTGAAAGGTATTATTAAAGTAACAGAAAGAATGAGCTATACAGATGTACAGGCAATTATCGATAATTCAAATAAACAAACAGTCAATAAATATGAACCTTATATATCACAATTTAAGCTTATGGAAGAACTAGCACATATTTTAAAAGATAAAAGAATGAATCAAGGATATTTAAATTTAGATATCCCAGAAAGTAAAATTGATTTGGACATCGATGGAAAAGTCACAAACATTTCCAAGTATGAAACAACTTTTGCCCATGACATTATTGAACAATTTATGCTAACAGCAAATGAAACTGTAGCAGAAAAGTTTTTTTGGTTAGAAGCACCATTTATTTATCGTGTGCATGAAGACCCAGACATTGAGAAAATCCAAGAGTTAAATAAATTCTTATTCAACTTTGGGCTAAAAATAAAAGCAAACAAAGATAATATTTATCCAAAAGAATTTGCTAAAATATTAGAGGATGTAAAAGGTAAAGAAGAAGAAAAGGTTGTATCTAATTTAGTTTTGAGAACATTGAAAGTAGCTAGATATGAATCCGAAAATAAAGGTCATTTTGGAATAGCTAGTAAATATTATTGTCATTTCACATCACCAATAAGAAGATATCCTGATTTATTTATTCATAGAATGATAAGTAAATATTTAGAAGAAAATTATGATGTTTCAGAAAAATGGATAGAAGAACATAGAGAGCAAGCAGAAGACAGAGCTAAGCAATCGTCAGAAAGAGAAAAAATAGCAACCAAAGTAGAAAGAGAAGCGGAAGATTTGAAAAAGGCAGAGTATATGGAAAGCCGAATTGGAAATGAATATAATGGAATTGTATCATCTGTCACATCTTTTGGCATATTTGTAGAATTAGAAAACACAGTAGAAGGATTAATAAGATTTGAAGATTTGGGAGATGAATATTTTATATATGATGAGGACAGAAAAAGACTTATCGGCGAAAAAACTAATAAAACTTATAAGATAGGAGATAAACTGAAAATTAGAGTAAAAAGCGCTAGCAAACTATTAAGACAAATAGACTTTGAACTAGAGGAATTGGAAAGGAATTGAAGGATTTGGGGCCGTCCCCAAATCCTTCAATTCCTTCAATTCCTTCAATTTCTTAATACATCCATACCATTATATTTGAAAAAATAATGACTAAGATAGAAAAGGTAATAATAACAATACCGCCAGACTTATTCTTTAGAGTATTAATCTCATAAACAGCATAGCCAATAGTCTTTAAGAAAACATAAAGGCTAATGATTAAGAATAAAAAATGATAAACAAAACTTGACAAAATAATGCCTCCTTTTATTAAAATAATTTTAAGTTATTTAAAAATTAAGTTGGTGAAGTTTCGGTAATTAACATACCAGATTTTACTGATGTATCAACAGTTACGTCAAAAAATGAATTTTTATAATTAGCATTCCAATCATAATTATCAAGTTGTTCAGTAGTAAAAAAATTAGTTAATGCGTATTTACCAAAACCATTAATATCAGATTTAAAATCTTTAGCTGTTTTATACAAATAATCAGATAATTCTGTTTCTAAATATTGATTACAAGAATTTGATATTAAATCTAAAACACCGGGATTCAAGTATTTAGCATTATTAGACATAGAATAGATTCTGCCAGTAAATGAAGTTTTTAATTTAATAAAAGGAGTGGGGGTTGAAGTATCTACATCTATTTTAGGTGAACCTTTTGGAGTTAAGTAAATATCAATATAATCACTAGAACCAGTAGGGTCTGGAACAGAAACTAGGAAACGGTCTATTTTATTTCTAATAATTAAAAGTGAAATAGTCTCTAGAGAAGATAACTCACCAACCAATTTATCTTCTTTAAAAACAGCAACACCAATATTTTCTGAACCATTTTGTCCTTCAATAGGTGAATTATTAGCTTTCACGTCATCTTTACCTTGAGAATCAATTGAATCAGACATATCATTATTTTCAGTTGTGAGTCCTCCTAAAATAGCGGTAGGTTCATAAGAACGGCAAAGGAAACAATTGAAAAAATCACCAATTGTGGCATCTGGCATAAATCCAGTATATTTGCTAGAATTTGTAAGAATTTCATAATATTTTGAAGTCAAATTTTCAAGTTCAGGAGTAGTTTGCTGAATATAATTTTTAGCAGTACATTTACTAATAATAATATTAGTAGAAGGTCTTACTTGGGTATCATTAATTAGTGTATAAATTTCTTTGGAAATTCCTTCAGAAGCTAATTTTTCAGAAAAGATAATAACTTTACAATGAGACATATTAAGTTGTTTTCCCATGTAACCATTCATTAAATTGATTGCGGTACTAATTGAAGAGGCTTCAACAGAATTTGTGATAGTTGGAGTTTTTTCCATAGTACCAGATTCAGATGCAGGAGTAGTAGTAGAAAATTGAAAAGTTACTTGTAAAAGATTATCTTCTGCTTTATCTATGCCAATAGCAAGTATATATGCTAAATTGTCAATATTAAGAGACAGGTACGAACTGGCAAAAGCAATAATGAATACTATTATTAAAATAAAAATAAATAAATTTCGAGATAGTTTATTCAAAAATATGACCTCCTTTAACTTTGATTTGGTGAAAGATTAGAATTTTTGCTTTTTTTCTTAGCCAAACTTGCAAGAATTAGAATACTAAGCCCTAAGCAAATTGGTATAGCTAAAACTAAATAAGGGTAAATTTTGGTTTCAAATATATCAGCAATAGCATAGTTCTTAGGAATTAAAGAAATTCCAAGAATAAATATTCCAAACAAATCAATTAAAGGTTTTTTTGTTTCAATATTAGTAAGCTTTTTAAAAATACTCATAGCAAATTTACTAACAATACTTAAATAGCAAGCAAAAGCTAAAATCCAAATAAGTAAAAAAACAGATTCTAGTCTTTGAAAGAAACTTCCAAAATCAATAAATCGAGCTGCATTGTATAAAGGAGCGATTTCATCAGTTTTCATGAAGAATGAAAACATAAACAATAATATAGCAACACATAAAATTAAATAGATAGCAGTTAAACTAATAGAAATAAAAGCTATTTTTTTCATTTTTTCGGGTTGCTTTAAATAAGGTGGTAAAAAATATAGAAACACTAAACCACCGAAACATCCTAGATTACTAAGACCTAGCACAAATGTATTAAATAAACCATCTCCAAAAATAGGAAATACTCTTTGAGGAACAAATTTATTCATATTAGCAAAAAACAAAAATACTAAACTAACTAAAACAAGAGGGATAATTAATAAATTTGTTTTCAAAGAAGCATTAAAATCTAAACGATTGGTAGCACAAACGGCAAGTATAAAAAGAGCAATAATAAAAATAATATTAGTCATAGGGTAGTAGACAATTTTTAAGCTTTCACAAAAACTTCTAAGTAAGATACTTGAGGTAACTAAAAAATGAGACATAAAAATAACACCAATAATTGTTTTAAAAACTTTACCACCAAGATATTCCGAAATATCTATAATATCTGAACCAGCAAAATTTCTTAACAATTTGACAATTAGAAAAGAAAGCAAAACTGCAATAATACCTACAAATATTAAATTAATAATAGTGGCTGATTTTGTTCTTGCCATAGCTTCTCTTGGCAAAGAAGAAATTGTACGGGCAATAATAACAGTAAGAACTAACATAATAGCCTCTAAAGTGCCTATTTTAGTTTTTGTCATAGATAAACTCCTCCTAAATTATTTATGATATTTCCATTTCATAGAATATTTTTCTTGCTCTTTTTCTCTTTTAGTAGAAACATAAGTAGGGCGATATTCTCGCTTCCAGATAGGGTTTAGTAAATATCCATTACCTTTTGAGTTGCTGGCAGGAGCAAATGGTGTAGTATAAGAAACACCAAAAGACCTAAGACTACATACTAAACTTATATAAACAAATAAACCTAAGCTAATGCCCAAAAATCCAGACATAAATCCTAATAAAACAAAAGCAAAGCGGAAATAGCGTAAATGGAATCCAAATGTATAATCTGGAATGGTAAAAGAAGCAATACCAGTAATAGCTACAATAATAATAAGAATTGGACTTACAATACCAGCACTAACAGCAGCTTCTCCAATTACTAGAGCTCCAACAATTCCGGATAGTAGAGCCAATAGCTGTAGGAACTCTTAAAACAGCTTCACGGATTAATTCAAAAGAAAATTCCATAAGTAAAATCTCTATAATAATAGGAAAAGGTACATTTTCACGAGATGCTAAAATAGAATAGAGTAGGCCAGTTGGCAGTATTTCTTGATGATAGCTTGTAATAGCAACATATAATCCAGGTAATAATAAAGTAATAAATGCAGCAATAAAGCGAAGAACTCTTAAAAAGTTAGCAAAATTGACCTTTAAATTAGTGTCTTCTGATGAAGTTAAAAAATCAATTAAAATTGCAGGCATAATAATTCCATAAGGTGTACCATTTACAATAACAACAACTCTACCTTTTAATAAATATTTAACCGCTTTATCTGGCCTTTCTGTTGCCATCATTTGAGGGATTCCAAGTGCATTTGAATCAGCAATTAATTGTTCCAATTCCCCAGCTGACAATAAAGAGTCAATTTCCAAGTTGTTTAAACGATATTTGACTTCATTAACTAAATCAGAATTTGTAATATTTTCCATATAACAAATAGCGCATTTTGTTTTTGTAATCTTACCAACTTCAACATTTTCAATAATTAAATCCTCATTATTTACAATTCTTCGAATTAAAGAAGTATTAGTCCTAATATTTTCTACAAAAGCCTCGTGAGGTCCCTTAATGACAACTTCATTATTTGGAGTATCTACACTTCTTTGTTTAAATCCTTTAACCTCAATATCAAAAGCTAGGTTCAATGTGTCTACAAATAAAGTACAATTACCGTGCATTAATTCCACTAGCAACTTGCTCAAAATCTGTGACTTCTTCTACGGCATTTTGAGGCATTAAGCATCCTAATATATAATTTGGTAAATCAAATTTTTTAACCTTTCTAACAGTAATATTGTTAGCTACTGCCTCTGAAACTACTTTACTTTGAGTTCCATCAAATAAGTTATTTTTGTTACGCAACATCAAAGGTTCTAAAACAAATTGATTTAATATTTGAGAATCTACCATGCCATCAATATACGCAATAAAAGCATTGTATTGCTTTCCTCTAGCATTGATAGTGAATTCTCTTAATATTACATCACTATTAATGAGAAGATTATATTTTGTTCTCATATATTCTATATTAACATTAAGACTAGGAAATATTTTTTCCTTTTCCTTTGGCTTTGTAATGTCAATATTTTGCTTATCAGTATTTTTTGTATTTTCAGGCAAACTGAAACTGTAATCTACAGGTGGATGATATCCAAATACAGATTGAAATAAATTTTTTAAATTCATAATTTTCTCCAAAATTAGTTTTTATTAGTATGTCAAAAAAAATATAAAATATACTATTGTGTTTCGGATTTTTGCATCATGCAATACACTAGACATTAAAAGATGTATCTTGTTCATTTAGCTCAAAAAGAACTTGTAACTTAAAAAAATGCGCCTCTTTCACGAAGAAAATAACTTATTTATCTATTTTGAATAAATTATTTGTGTTACTGGAGTAAGTTTAAGAATTCTTAAATCATTTTATGGAAAGTGTTCAATTTTACATTGGAAGGGTGCCATAAAATGATTTTAGAATTCTTTTACTTATAGAGGAAGCCAAAGAATTTATGAAAAATCGATAAATAAGTTATTTCTCGTGAACATCCCTCATTTTTTTAATAACAAGTTCTATTTTTCTCTAAATTCAAGCAATACATCTTTTAATGTCTAGTGTATTGCATGATGCAAAAAAATGAAACTCAAAAATATACTTATATTGATTTTTTTTTATTTATATGATAAAATAAATTTATGTTAAACAAAAAAGTACGAAGGAGAAAATATGAAAAGTAGAGTATCAACAGCAATAATGTCAATAGTTATTATACTAATCATTATTGTAATAATTTTATTTGGAATAATCTTATGGAATGAAGTTACAAGGGCAGAAGCATCAATTATACAAGAAGGTATGCAAACTGTTATCCCAGAAGATGTACAAGCTGATATTATAGAAGACGTGCAGACAGCTATTTCAGAAGAACAACCGAATAATAATATTACAGAGAAAAGTAATACTATTATGGAAGAAGAAATTAAGACACCAGAAATTTTATCAAATCCATTTGAAGATATACGCAATGGAAGTAGCAAAAAAGAAGACATAAATTATGATGGGATAACAATTAACAAATTTTTCTATAATCAATTAGAAGAAGAAGCAAAAATAATTTATAAAGCTTTTGAAGCAAATAAAGAAAATATGAAAACAGGTACATATAAAATAGAACTAGGAAATTTATTTACTGATGTTTTAGAAAAAGATAACGGACAAGACCAATTAGGAAAATACTATCAATCTGCTATTGAAGCCTATATGTATGATAATCCAGATGTATTTTATTTAAGTCCTAATAAAATGTATTTAAACATTGAAAAAACGACTAGAATGACTAATATAACATACTATGTATATATTAATAGTGGCACTCAAGCAAATTATTTAGTTGATGAATTTTCTTCAAGAGAACAAATTAACAATGCAATTAGTCAAATCGAACAAGTTAGAGACAGAATTTTAGCAAATAAAAAATCTAATACATATGATAATATAAAAATGGTACATGATTATTTAATAGAAAACATGAAATATGATACAACAGTCTCTAAGAATAATATTTATAATATTTATGGCTCTATGATAAATGGTGAAGCTGTATGTGAGGGATATGCAAAAAGTTTCAAATATTTAATGGATGCTTTAGACATACCATGCACTTTAACAATAGGGGAAGCCACCAATTTAGAAGGTCAAACTGAAAAACATGCTTGGAATTATGTTCAATTAAATGGAACTTGGTATGCAGTAGACACTACATGGGATGATCCTGTATCTGAAAATGGAATGGTAACACAAGTAGCTAAAGTTAGATATCTTTTAAAGGGGTTAAATACTATGCAAAAAGATCATAAACCTAATGGACGTTTTACAGACGATGGAAAAGTTTTTACTTATCCTACATTGAGTATAGAAGATTATTATATATAAATGAAGCGAGGATGCAGTATCTTCGCTTCATCATTGTACGACAGGCATGTCGTTTAACTAATCGGTGAAAGTCCGTAGTGGAGGTATATATCG
>CANQES010000055.1 GCA_947595555.1 uncultured Clostridia bacterium
TGGTCGCTATAGGGCTCGAACCTATGACCCCCTGCTTGTAAGGCAGATGCTCTCCCAGCTGAGCTAAGCGACCATGTTTTGTCTTTCAACGATTTCTATTATACTAATTTTCCAACCACTTGTCAATAGTTTTTTTGCATTTTTTTCTAATTTATTAGTTCGAATTTTGGAAAAGGATTTGGGGACGGCCCCATAATCCTTCCTAAATCTTTTTTCCAAACATCTGCAATTTTAGAAGGCACCTCCGCCGCCTCCGGCTTCCGCCCTCCGCCAGAAAATCCTCCTCCGCCAGAGAATCCTCCTCCACTTCCACTACCACTACTACTTGCCATAGATTCTAGCATCTTTGCAGTAGCTTTTCCATAAGCTTTCATAAATCTCCTATCTAAACTAGCATATCTATAAAATAAATAATAATCTGACATAATAAAATCTACAAAATTTTCATTATAAACGATATTCAATAAATCATCATCTATATTTAATCCTTTTATTCTTTTTATAATTTTATCTGACATTCCAAAACTTACTGCATAGCTTAAATATTTTTCCCACAATACTACTTGTTCTATGTCTTTATCTTCCATAATAGAATAATTTTTAATCTTATTCTTTACCATATTTAACTTACTATAATCTTCTATCATAATAGGATTATTTTTTAGCATTAAATTATCTGTCAATATTATAATTGTAGCTATACAAATTAAAATTTCATCTGCTACAATGTATTTTACTGGTGAAAGCCACCATGTTAATGCAATGATAATACTAAATAATATGACTAAACTAATTGTAGTTGTTACTATTCTCTGCCCTGTAATTTTTTGTACTGCTTTATTTATTCTATGTCTTATTATAATAATTAAATTAATTGGTACATATAAAATTCCCATTATAAATGGTGCTAAAAATATAATGTAAATTCCTAAAAATTTTAATATATTAAACGAAGCTGTTGAACTATATACATTGAAACCATTAAATAATACATGTTTAAATATCACTACCAAACTTAAAATAAATAAAAATACATTAAATACACGCATCCACATTGGGACTTTTGCTTCATTCGCTTTTCGATCAGATAAATCTTTTTCTACCATTTCATTTAATTGTTTAAATTGTTTGCCTGCTTGTTTATCTTTTGGCATTTGTTTTAATCGTTCCTGTAAATTAATCACATCTTGTCCATCAAATACCCAGTCATATACATATTTTTCAATGTCGTCCATTTGATTTTCTAATTCATGATTTTTACTAATAATATAACTATAATTATCTTTTTTATTTATTACATTTTGAATTTGTAAAGTGATTATTTTTTTACTAATTAAATTTAATATAACTGCTATAATATCTCTTGCTAAAATATTTCTACTTCCTTGGATACAACCTGCTATCATTGGATTATATTTTTCAAATAATCTATCTTCTTCCACACTCATTACAACATATTTTTTATCTCTTTCAAATACAAATACTAAAATAATCCAATAAATTAATAGACAAATAGCAAAAATTGTAACTTTCTTGGTAAATTCATCCTTTTCTTCCTTATTCTCTACTATTTTTCCTTCATCTTGAAATATTATATCTTTTCCATTAATTCCAGATGTTTTTGTAGAGTTTATAATATTTGAATTATCAAATATCATACGTGCTGCTACATATTGCCCAGGTTTTACATTATTTACTTGAAAATTAGCATGAGAATTATTTATAATTTTTGATTTTCCTTCATATGGACCATGACCCCATATGTTGATTTTTTCTGTATTATTTGGTAGATAAATGTCTATATTTAATTTTTTTATTGTTACTTCCCAAGCGCCACCAATAAAATTATAATATAATTCTCCAATATCTTTGTGTTTAACACAGACGTCATGAATTGTATAGTCTATTTTAAAAGTTTTTGTTGTATTGTATGATGGTGAATATACTTTTACTTGGTACAAACCATTTTGTGTTTCTGCTGTATATACTCCAGATGCACCATTTCTTGTGTATTGGTTCCCTAATTGATATGTTATGTCTGCTCCATTACTGTTTATTTGATACACTTTTTGAACAGTTACAGCTGTCCCATTATATAAATTATCATTTATTTTACTACCTTTTATTATATCTTCATTTTCTAAGTCTTTTAATATATATGGGACTTTTATATAAATTCCGTTATAATCTCCATTAAATTTAAATGTCATTTCTTGTTCAATGCTAAGAGAACCATCCTGTTGTATTGTTGCTTGTATATCCATGTTTTCCACAGAATAACTCTTTGCCTCTACATTTTTTTGAAAAATGACTAATGCTAGTACTGCTATTATTATTACACTTAGTATTTTTATTTTTTCTTTCATCGTTTGTTCTCCCCTTTTTTCAATGCATATCATCTTCATCAAAAATTTTTCCAACTAGCTTTTCTAAAATATCTTCAATAGTTATTAATCCTATTGGCACATTATCATTATTGCTCACAATTCCTATTATTTGATTATTTTTTTGCAGTTCTTTAAATGCAACAAATAATTTCTCGTTTTCATTAATAAATTGTGGTTCTTTTATTATATCTTCTATTTGCTGTCTGTTTTCAATTTTCTCTTTTGCATATCTAATTGCAATATCTTTTACATTTAATATTCCAATTATATTGGTTTTAGTATGTTTATAAACTGGTATTCTCGTATATTTATGTTCTACAATAATGTCTAAAATTTTATCAATATCATATTCTATGTTAATTAAATATGCTTTATCTATAGGTACCATTATTTTATTGACAGGTATATTATTAGCTTTTATCGTATTCAAAAGAATCGTTTTTTCTACCTTTTCTAATACGCCTTCATCTTGTGCTTCTTTAATTATCATTTTTAATTGTTTTTCTGTCATTTTTTCTTCTTTTTCTTGTTTTATTTTTAATATTTTTGAGAAGTAATTAGTCGAAACATCAATTAATTTTTCAAATGGATAATTTAGTTTTGCTACTATCCACAAAATTGGAATTAGTCTATATGCTACTTTTTTTGGACTGTTCCTAGCAATCCTTTTGGGTAACACTCCTCCAAATACTAGCATTATATAAGCTAATACAACTGTTACAATTGCAACAGACATAAACATCGAAAGTGTAGTTTCTATGTTCATATTTTCAAAAACATCCATTAAATATTCTAGAATAGTTATTGAAGCAACTGCACTTGCTAATAATTCACACATATTAATAACAACTTCTATAATTCCAAAAAATTTATTGGAATCTTCCATTAAAATTCTTATTTTTTGAGCTTTTTTATCAGTTTTACTTAGTTGTTTTATTTCCGCTCTATTTAAATATGTAAATGCTGTATCTGATGCTGAAAATATTGCTTTGATTCCTACTATAACTAGAATTATCATAATAGCATATATCATTACTTTTCTCCCCTTTTTTATTATTTTACACTTTCTTTTGTTTTTTATCAATCATTTTAATGATTTATTTCTTCTAAATAGTAATCTAATTTAAGTTTATTTTCAAAAAATACTTGTTTTTTTTTTCATTTTGTGTTAAACTTAGTAATAGTCAATTTATTTAAGAAAATTTAGGAGGTGCAATTAAGAATGGCAGTATGTGAAATATGTCAAAAAACAGCAAATCATGGAAATAAACTTAGCATTACTCGTTCTCATATCAGTAAAAGATCTCCTCGTACTTGGAAACCAAATTTAAGAAGAGTAAAAGCTGAAATAAATGGTGAAACTAAGAGAATATATGTCTGTGCTAAATGTTTAAAAGATGGAAAAGTAAAAAGAGCATAAAGCTCTTTTTTTGTGCTCGTGGAATTAGCGCAGTTTTTCTAATACGGTAATAAACATAGCATGTGACCATCCCAACCCTAAAACCCAGTTAGGTTTTAAAGTACTATTATCAACTTGTTCTCCTAAAAATCCATGTTTTCCAGCTGTCTTAACAACAAAATCAAAAGTTTCCTTTGCTTTTTTCTTTTCACCAGTTTCCAAATAATACAATGTCATCCACAAATTTGCAATTGGCCATGGATTTCCATTTCTATAATGATCTTGTTCAAATCTTTGATACCCCCCCGTATATGTTCTTAGCGATAAATTAATCCTTTCAACCGTATTTACCATTTTCTTTTCTTTTGCCTTAAACACATTAAAAGGTGTTACAGCGCCTATAATGCTAACATCCATTTTCTTATCATCTGCATTTCTAACATAAGACTTTTTCTCTTCATCATATAGATTTTCATTAATATATCTCTTAATTTGTGTCTGTAACTTTTCTAATTTTCTTTCATTTTTCAATATCTTTTCTTCTTTTAAACGATTATTTTCAAAATCAGATATCTTGTTTCCTAACACTTTATATATCTTCATAATACAATCAAATGCTGCATAAATACTAGCTAAAGAGTATAAATGAATTCCTTCGCACATTTCCCAAATATCATAGCTAACATGATATTTATGTCCTTGTCTGTTAACACTTGCTTCTATGTCTTGTTTTACAACATCTTTCTTATACTCATCTTCACCATCAATTTCTAACCAGTCTTCCACATATCGTTTCAAAAATTCAACAGCTTTTTCGCACATTTGCAAATTATCTCTTAAAAACTTCTCTGATTTTGTATATTGATAATGTTCATAGACACCATAAACAACACTAGCAGTTTCATCTACTTGATATCCCCAACATGGTGCTAATTTTCCATCTGTAAAAAATCTTTGCTCCCACATTCCATTTTTACTTTGTGTTTTTTTACAAAATACCTTATAAAATTTCTCTGTTTCCTTCTCCATCTTCAAAATATCTAATGCTTTTGTCATGAAAACAGCATCTCTTGTCCAGCAATATGCATATCGTCCACATTGTGTAAAATTCTCATCCACTTCGGCAGAAGCAATTATTCCTCCTGTTTCCGAATTAGTTAATAATGGTAATAACAAAATACTTCTCTTGTATATATTGTAAATTTTTTCCTCATAACTGTTCTCTGGTTTTTTTAAATTCAAGCCATTATGTAATTTTACATATTTTCTCCAATATGACTTAGTGTTAGCATATTCTTTATTTAAATCTATTTTTTTTATTCTTATGATTTCATCTTCCATGTCAGATATATTTTTATTTTCCCCAATTAATATACATATATCTAAAACTTTCTTTTCCTGTGGTCTAATTACTCCTAAATCATAGCAAATACTACTATCTTTTGACATTCCAATGTAGTCCTTGTCATAAATTTCTCCTCTTTTTATAGTTTCTTTACTTCCATTTATTTGATGTCCTGAAATATCATGAGACTTTGCAAAAGTAGAAAAACTAAAGTCATGAGCATACTGCATCATTCCTCCATCTATTATTTTACAACCCACATGATTATTATAATCAGATAATAGTTCTGAATGTATATAAAAATTAGTATCCAAATCGATTTTTCCATCATTCAAGAAAATATATTTTTTAACTAATACATTTTCTTTTATCATCACATAATCTGTCTGAAGTATTTTCAAATTAAAATACGTATTTGTTATTTCCGTATTTAAAATATTTGTATCAGTATCATAATATTGTTTATAAACATTATTTATATCATCATGTAAATATATCAAATCAGAATTATTAATTTTAACTCCTGTATGAAAAAAATTAATATATTGTCTACTATCCTTGTTTGGAAAATAAATTCTTTGCATGTCTCCCTTTTCTGTAAAAGTTACTAGCATATTTTTATTTCCTATCATTGCTTCATTTAAATACTTGTTTTCCATTTTTTTCCTCCGAACTTTTGTAATAAGTTATCTTTCTAAAATCAGCCTTCAATTACATTGATAATTTGTTTTTCTAAATCTTTTATTTTCTCATTTATTCTGAATATATCTTCATCTTTTAAATTTTTATCATCCATATCTTGTCTTACATAACTGTCCATATCTTTAATTTCTTCTTTTAGTTTTTCTAGTCTATTTATAATTTCCGTTCTTAATGTCCTTGCCATTTTTCTTTCTATTTTATTTGTCATTTCAACCTTATTTTCTATTCCGTTAATGTCATATGTTTCTCCATATTCTGGAATAGTTACACTAATTTGTGTTTCTGCTTCTATTTTTTCTTTTAAAGTATCTTGAGCTTCTGCCTCTCCATGTACTAAAAAGATATGTTTTGGTTTTTGGATAAATGAATATATAAAGTTCATTAAGCCTTCTTGGTCAGCATGTCCAGAATAACCTTCAATATATTCAATTCTTGCATTAACAGCTATCTCCTCACCAAATATTTTAACTTTTTTTGCACCATTAACAATATTATAACCCAAAGTTCCTGGTGCTTGATATCCTACAAAAAGAATTGTAGATTTTGGATTCCATAGATTATGTTTTAAATGATGTTTTATTCTTCCTACATCACACATTCCACTTGCTGATATAATAATGCATGGTGTTGGATCATCATTTAATGCTTTGGATTCATCTGCTGTCGGGGTAAATTTTAATCCTGGAAATTCAAGTGGATTATCACCTTTCATAATTTCTTCTTGAATGTCTCTTTCAAATAAATTAGTATTTTCTTTAAATACCTCTGTAGCTGATATAGCCAATGGACTATCTACATATACCGCTGATTTCATTAATGTTTTATATTTTCTTTTAAATTCCTCATCATCTTTTTCTTCTTTTAATTTATTAAGTTCATACAATATCTCTTGAGTTCTTCCCACCGCAAATGATGGGATTACAACTGTTCCTTCATTATCTAATGTTTCTGATACAATATCTAAGAAAAGCTGTGCCTTTTCATCATTTCTTAAATGCAATCTACTACCATAAGTTGATTCCATGACTAAATAATCAGCATTATCTATCATTGTTGGAGAATCCAATAAAGGAAGGTCATTATTCCCTAAATCTCCTGTAAAAACTGTTTTGGTTTCTTTTCCATCTTCTTTAGTCCATAATTCAATAATACTAGAACCTAGCATATGACCAGCATCATTAAACCTTACATGAATATCTTCTGTTATTTCTATAATGTCATCATACTGAACTGGTTCAAAAACCTCTAGTGACATTGCTGCCTCTTCCGCGGTGTACAAAGGAGGAATGTCCTCTTCTCCTTTTCTTTTTCTTTTCCTATTTTTCCATTGATTTTCCATTTCTTGAATATGTCCGGCTGTCTGGCAACATTAATGCACATAAATCACAAGTTGCCTTATGAGCATAAATTTTATTTCTATATCCTTGTTTATATAACTTAGGAATTCTTCCTGAATGGTCAATATGTGCATGAGTCAATAGCATAAAATCAATATCTTCTGGATTAAATACAAAATCTTCTTCATTTTGAGTTTCAATTTCAGCTTTTCCTTGCCACATACCACAATCTACTAAAAATTTTTTTCCACAAGCCTCTACTAAAAAGTTAGACCCTGTAACTGTTCTAGTTGCTCCTAAAAATGTAATTTTCATTTAATACCTCCATTAGTTAAAAATTTTTACTTTTTTATTCGTTCTCAATAATAATTCTTTTTTATTTATGTCTCCTTCTATTTCAAGTTTTTCTTCAAATATATTCTCATCAAATAATTGAACATAAAAGCACTCTTTATCTTTTATTAATTTTATATATAAATCTTCTAAATTGATTACTTTAACATAAAATATCTTTTTTAAAATTTGGTAATCAATATTTTTATCTTTTGACATACTATCAATTAATTTCATTTCATGTGCTCTATCAATAAGTAAAGTCTGAACTTTCTGTATATCATCTTCAATATCTCCAACTTGATACATTAACTGCTCATTTATAAAAGGAAGTAAACAATAATAACGAAACTCATAAATTAATTTTGTTAATTCTTGTTTTGTTGTTATTTTATTAATTTTAATTTGATAACATGTTAAAAATACTTTTTGCAAGTCAATAACACATTTTTTTGTTTCCTCTTGCAAATCCTTTGTATCCATTATTTTTAGATATTGTTCTTTCTTTTCTAATCCTTTTTTATATTTTAAAAACTTTTGAGGATTTAACAAGTTATTTAGCTCTTCTAATTTTTTTATTTTTTCTTCTCTTTCTTCTAACATTATTTTTGATAAAATTCGAATACTAAAAATTTTTTCTTTTAATGGTAAATTTTCATTCCTTTTTTCGTATTCTTTTTGTAGTTTATCCTTGTTATTTATAGTTTCATCAATATTCTTTATCTCTTTTGCTAAGTTACGTTTTTCTTTTGTTATATTTTGAATATATCTCTTATTATCTTGCATGTCTTCTAATTTTTCTTCTATGTCTTTTTTTTCTTTCATAAATGCTTGCTTCATTTTACTATCAAACTGCATCATTAATAAAATAGAAAGTTTGCTTAATAAGCTTACAAATTTTTCTTCCTCTTCTTTATTAAATGTTTCCTCTAATTTGTTTTGAAAAGCCTCAAAATAATCCATTATATATTCTGTATTTTTTATCCAATGATTTAAGAATTGAGAACCAACTAGTATTCTCATATTTTGATATACTAAATTATGATAAGTACTTTCAATTTCTCTCGGAATTGTTGTCCATGAATAACCATTGAAATCTCTCATCGGCTCTACTGTACTAATACTTTTACCAACATTAATTAAATCTGATAATGTTTTATTTAAGATATAATATTTGTCTTTTACAATTTTTGGATTTTTGCCTATTTTAGCAATACAATATAATAATTTTCTTTCAATAGGATAACAAATAATTCTTTTTCTGTTCTTTTCCACTAGAAATGTTTTACTTCCCAGCATTTTGCTTTCTTCTGAGTTTAATTTTATAATTTTTATATCTTCACAATTATTTTTAATGATGTCAATGATTGATTCTATGAATTCTTCTTTGCTTTCTACATCTTGTTTTACTTTTTCATAGTCCTTATATGCTGTTTCTATTTTATACAATATGCTAAGAAGAAGATTTTTTACATCTTCGGTAAAATATTTTTTTTCAAGGACTTTTTCTAATTCATTATTGTAGTCCTTTTTTACAATTTTATCTAATAATTTATCCGTTTTCTTTTGCAAAACTTCTCTCCTTTTTAATAAGGATTATGGGGCCGTCCCCAATTCCTTATTTGTACCCATTTTCATTTCATTCCATTGGTCTAATGTCATCAATACTTCTCTGGGTTTACTTCCTTGATATCCAGAAATAACTCCTCTTTCTTCCATCTGGTCAATAATTCTTCCTGCTCTTGCATATCCAACCTTAAATTTTCTTTGTATAAATGATGTTGATGCTTGTCCTGTTTCTACAACTGTTTGAATTGCCTCCATCAAAAATGGATCTGTTTCATCATCTTCTGTTGCTTCTTGGGCTAATTCTTTGTCTGTTTTATTGCTGTTTTCAATGCTTTCTAATATGTCCTCACTATAATTTGCTGTTCCATTTGATTTAATAAAGTCTACTATTTTTTCTACTTCTTCATCTGTTACAAATGCTCCCTGTACTCTTGAAGGTTTTGGCGCACCTGATGGGAAATATAGCATGTCTCCTTTTCCTAATAGTTTTTCTGCTCCTACACTGTCTAATATTGTTCTAGAGTCTACTTGTGATGAAACCGCAAAAGCTATTCTAGAAGGTACATTTGCTTTTATTAATCCTGTGATAACATCAACAGATGGTCTTTGTGTTGCGATTACTAAGTGCATTCCTGCTGCCCTTGCTTTTTGAGCTAACCTACATATTGCATCTTCAACAT
>CANQES010000056.1 GCA_947595555.1 uncultured Clostridia bacterium
CACAAATTACAATGACGCCAATTAGAAATAACCATCCTGTTAGGGGAAGTAATAAAACTAGTAAAATTCCTAGACCCAGACCTATTAAACATATTGCAAATGTTTTTCTAAATAATTTCAACACTATAATCATTACCTCCCTGTTTTTGTATATTATATTAATCTTTTTCATTATTTGTTCCTTTTTATGTTTATATAACAAATTTGACACTTCTTCTTTTCTCTTGTAAAATATTGATAGGTGATTTAGATGAAAAAACAAGATGCAATTAATTTAATTGAATTACTTAAAAAAAGATATCCAGATGCTACTTGTAGCCTTGATTTTGCAACTCCATTTCAGTTAGTTGTAGCAGTTATGCTTTCTGCCCAATGTACAGATGAAAGAGTAAACAAAACAACTCCTGCCCTTTTTGCTCGTTGCAAAACAATTCAAGATTTCGCAGATATAGATATCAATGAATTAGAATCAATTATTCATCCTTGTGGATTTTATAAGAATAAAGCTAAAAATATAAAATTATGCGCTAAACAAGTTTTAGAAAATTTTGGTGGAGAAGTTCCACATACTATGGAAGAATTAACTACTTTAGCAGGAGTAGGTAGAAAAAGTGCAAATGTGATTTTATTAGAAGTTTTTGGTATCGCCGAAGGAGTTGCTGTTGACACTCATGCTAAGAGAATTTCTAATTTAATTGGTTTATCCAAAGAAAAAGAACCTGAAAAAATCGAGCAAGACTTAATAAAAATTTTTCCAAAAGAATATTTAAAAGATATTAATCATATTTTTGTATGTCATGGAAGGAATACTTGTATTGCGCGTAGTCCAAAATGTGATATTTGTCCTGTAAATTCATTTTGCAAATTTTATAAGTCAAAAAATTAATTTCCTATTGACAAAAAATTAATAAAGTTATATATTTTTTTCATAGAATTTTTTAATTTTAGGGGGAATTCATATGTTAAGAAACAAATTTAACAAACTTGCTATTGTTAGCATTTTATGCATTATTATTTTATCATTTCTAGTTCCTATAGTAAGAGCAGATGATGAAACAAATACTTCAAATGATGAAGATACTATGCCGATAAATAATGAAGAAGATACTACGCAACAAGAAAATATGGAACAAAAGGATGTGTATTTAGTTGAGGATAATGTTACTATTGATTACGTTATCGATGGAAATTTATACGTTTTAGCTAATAATGTTACTATTAATTCACAAATTGGTGGAGATGCATTTATTTGTGCAAAAACACTTACAATTGATACAGAAGGTCAAATTTATAGTAATTTATTTGCTTTTGCAGATTCTATTGATATAAAAGGTATTGTATATGATTTGTATGCAGCTTCTAAAAATACTACTATTTCAGGATATGTATATCGTGATGTACATGTAGGTTCAGATATAGTAAATATTTTAGGTTCTGTTGGAAGAAATGCTTTTATTGATTGTTCTGAATTGAAGATTGAAGAAAGTACAAATACTGATAATGAAGAAGATTCAGCAGACAATATCTCACATGGTGTTATTAATGGTAATTTAAATTATACTGCTAATGAAGAAATACAGTTACCTGAAGACGCTGTTGTAGGAGAAACTAATTTCAAAAAATCATCAATTATAAATGCAAGTACTACAGAAAATTATATAATGTCTTTAGGTAGTTTAGTTGCAACTGTCGTAATAATCTGGTTATTATGTTTATGGCTTGCACCTAAGTTCTTAAAAAATAACACTCCTTTATTAACATCAAAAAAGATTTTGCCAGTTATTGGATTTGGTATTTTAACTCCAATTGTTGCTATTATAGCATCTATTATATTATTTGTTCTAGGAATAACTTATACTTTGGGCATATTATTATTGGTGACATTGTTTATGTTATTGGCAATTAGTACGTCTGTACTTATTATTACAATAAATAATATTATATGTGAAAAATTAAAGATTGAAAAAGTACTTGGTCAATTAGGAGTATTAATTATATGTTCTGCCATTTTATGGGCTATTGGATTTATTCCTTATATTGGTTCACTTATTGGTATAATAGTAGTAATTTTAGGATTAGGAATTGTTACTTATAATTTATTTTCACAAATAAAAAAAGAAAATTAAACTTTTGATTATAAAATAAAGCCTAAATTTTGTATTTTAAAATTTAGGCTTTTAATTCGTCTATAATTGTTTTAAAATTATTAGACATAATAATAGCTGTTCCCGCCACTAAAATATTAGCTCCTGCTTTTTTCACTTCTGGTGCTGTTTTTAGGTTGATTCCTCCATCTACTTCTATGTCTACATCTAATTTTTTTTCCTTAATGTATTCCTTTAATTTTTTTATTTTTTCTAACATATCTGTCAAAAATGTTTGACCACCTTTTCCTGGTTCTACAGTCATAACAAGACACATATGAATATACGGTAAAAATTCAAATACCTCTTCTATATTTGTATTTGGTTTTACAGATATTCCAACTCTACAATTATTTTTCTTAATGTATTCTATCATATTATATATGTCTTCTTTGTTTTTGCATGCTTCTAAATGAAATGTTATTATGTTTGGTTCTACTGCTAAAAAATCGTCAATTGCAGTTTTTACGTCCTCTACCATTAAATGTACATCTAATGGTAAACTAGATATTCTTTTAATATAAGACGCATTTTCTAACATTTTTTGATATGTATTTTTTTCTACAAATTTTCCATCCATGACATCAATATGAAAATAGTCTGTTTTTGCTGTTTCTAGTTCAAAAAATGTAGCTGTCTCTTCTCCTTTTTTTACAGATAATATAGATGTTGAAATTTCTACCATTTTCTCTCCTCCTTTTGTTTTAGTTCTTGAATTATTTTGCAAAATCTTTCATATCTTGATGCTTCAATTTTTCCCTGTTGTATTGCTTCTTTTATTCCACAATTTTCTTCTTTTATATGAGTACATCCTACAAATTTACAATCTCTTATTTTATCTTTAAACTCTCGAAAATAGTTGGCTAAATCTTGGCTTGATATTTCATCTATAGAAAAAGTAGAAAAACCTGGTGTGTCTGCTATATAAGTATTTTTATCTATTTCATATAATGTAATTGATGTTGTTGTGTTTTTTCCTCTTTTATTTTTTTTACTAATGTCTCCTTCTACTGTCATTTTCTGTTTAAAAATACTATTTATTAGAGTGGATTTTCCTACTCCTGAATTTCCAGAAAATGCATTGATATTATTTTTTAAAGCTTGAATTAATTTTTCTATTCCTTTTCCGTTTTTAGCTTCTGTTTCTATGACTGTATAGCCAATTTTTTCATATAAGTCTTTTATATGCCTAAATTCTTTTTCCATGTCTAAGTCTGTTTTATTTAATACAATTATGGATGATATTCCTAAATATTCAGCAAAGGCTAATTGCTTGTCTAACATTAATAAGTCTGGTTTCGGTTCTTTGCTTGACATTACAAAAACAAGTTGCGTAATATTTGCTAGTTTTGGTCTTTTTATATATATCTTTCTTTCAAGTATTTTATTTATTACTGCTTTGTTGTTTTCCGTTGTCTCAAATTCAACAAAATCTCCTACGACTGGTGTCATTCCTTCTTTTTTGAATCTTCCTCTTGCCATTGCTTCATATACTATTGGTAAATTTTTATCTATGTCCTTTACTTGATATAAATTAGACACATTCCCTGTAATAACGCCTTTCATTTTTCCTCCGTTTATTGAAAGGGAACGCAATAATCGCTCCCTTATCATTAAATTATCTATTTTACTGTTTTTGATGTTTCTGTGTTGAAATTAACTGATAATGATCGAGTCCAATTTCCTCCAGAATTATCTGTTATACTAATTGTTAAATCCATAGAACCTTTGCCTGTAATCGTGGCAGTTTTATTAGTTATATTTTTGTCAACTCCTGAATCTGACCATAGTGTTGTATTTCCAGATTTTATGGTTATACTAACTGTTTTTGCTACAGAAGTAGATGAACTTGCTTCATTACTTGTATTATTTTCATTTTCTTCTTTATAGCCTCCAGTAATTGTTTTTACATCCATAGTAATTGTCATAGATTTTGAAGCCTCAAAACTATTTACTGTGATTGTGATTTTTGCTCCTTCTTCTGCTGATTCTCCACCATTAATACTTTGTTTTAATACTACACCTTTTTCTTTTGAGCTATCTTCTTCTGTTACAACTGTAACTACTAAACCTAAATCTTCTAATGCTTTTTTAGCTTCGTCTTGTGTTTTCCCAATAACACTAGTTACTGTAATTTGTTTAATTCCTGTGCTAACATGTATTTTTACAGTATCACCTGCAAAAGCTTCTGTCTTTCCATCCGTTTCTTGACTTATAACAAATCCTTCTTTTACAGTTTTACTGTTTTCTTCTATGACTTCTGCCTTTAATTTTGCTGCCTCAATTAATTGAATAGCTTCTGCTTTTTCTTTTCCTTCTACATTTGGCACTGTTGTTTTTTCTTGTCCTTTGCTAACAACAACACTTACTGTACTTCCTTCTTTTACTTGATTGTATTTTTCCATGTAAATTGGGTCTTGTGAAATTATATACCCTTCTGGAACGTCTTTATTAAACTCTTCTTTTGATATCTCAAATTTTAGTTTTGCTACTTCGATTGCTTTTTGTGCTTCTTCTTTAGACATTCCTACAACATTTGGCATTGGTACTTCAGCTGGATTTGTAATGTTTAATACTAATAAAGTTCCTCCTAAACTAATAGAAAATAGTAAAATTAATCCTATAACAACACTCAATGTTTTATGATTTTTGATGAACTGTTTTATTTTTCCTTCTTCTTTCTCTTGCTGATGTCGTTTGTTTGTCCTCGTTCCTAAATTTGTGTACATATCAGTATTAATTTTTTGTGTTCTCGCCGTTTTGTCATATTCATATTCTTCAACAAAGTCTCCACTTGGATCTTTTAAAGATTTTCTTAAATCTACTAACATCTCTGTAGCAGATTGATATCTTAATGTAACATCCTTTTGTAAGGCTTTCATTATAATTTTATTTATTGCTACTGGTATATTAGGATTTACTTCAATTGGTTCTTGTGGGTCTTCTTGCATATGTTTTAATGCTACTGATACTGGTGTGTCAGCATCAAAAGGAACCCTACCTGTTACCATTTCATACATTACAACTCCTAAAGAGTATAAATCAGATTTTGCATCAGTAAATCCACCTCTTGCATGTTCTGGTGAAAAATAGTGTACAGAACCAATAGTTGTTCCAAATGCTGTAATAGTAGAATTAGAAACTGCTTTGGCAATTCCAAAGTCTGTTACTTTTGCTATCCCATCTTCTGTGATAATTATATTATGTGGTTTTATATCTCTATGTACAATATTATTTCTATGAGCGACTTCTAATGCTGAAGCAATTTGAATTGCTACATTTACAGACCATTTCCATGGCAATGGCCCTTTTTCTTCTAAAATTATCTCTTTTAATGTTTTTCCTTGAATTAATTCCATAACGATATAATATAAATTTCCCTCTACTCCTACATCATAAATTGAAACAATGTTAGGATGAGTTAGTCTAGCTGCTGATTGTGCTTCTGCTTCAAATCTTTTTATAAATTCTTCGTCTGTTGTAAATTCGTCTCTTAGTATTTTTACTGCTACTGGTCTTTTTAAAATGATATCAGTTGCTTTATATACTGTAGACATTCCACCATTGCCTACTTTTTCAATCATTTCATATCGGCTTCCTAATAGCTTTCCTTCTAAATTCATATTTATCTCCCCTGTGCTTATATATTTTTTATAATAACAACGGTTATGTTATCATATCCCCCGTTTTTATTGGCTATTTTTATTAGTTCTTTTGGTGCTTGTGCTATATCTATTTTTGCTAATTTGAATATATCTTCTTGTTGTACTAAATTAGTTAAACCATCTGACCCCATTACAATAATATCTTCTTTTAAAAATCCTTTAACCATTACATCTGGCTCTACAAAAGCATTACATCCTAGTGCTTTCATTAACATGTTTTTTTGTGGATGATGTGTTGCTTCTTCTGGTGTAATTGTTCCATCTTTTACTAATTTTTGAACATAACTATGGTCTTGTGTTAATTTTCTAATAAATTCTTTTCTTATTCGATATATTCTACTATCTCCTATATGTCCAATAAATGCCTTATTATTATATATTAAACAAATCTCTAAAGTAGTCCCCATTCCTTCTAATTCTTTACTTTCTTTTGACTTTTCATAAACTATCATATTTGCATATTCCATGCTACTTGCTAATAGTTGAATAATACTGTCTTTGTCTTTGTCAACTTCTTTGAAATTATTTTGTATATAACTTTTTGCTGTTTGTATAGCTAACTTACTAGCAATTTCTCCTCCATTGTATCCTCCCATTCCATCTGCCAACATATATAGTTGTACTTCGTCTAATGAGTCCGATATGTAATAGTAGTCTTGATTGCTTTCTCTCACTTTGCCTTTGTCTGTTTTTGCATAAGCTTTAATCACTCTTTTTTCACCTCTTTTATGTTCTTTTGTTTGGATTTTTTGCTTATTATTTTCCTATGTATTATATATCACAAGTTTATGTTTTTTGCAATCGTTTTATTAAAAAAGTATTTTTAAGATTTGAAGAAATTGAAGGATTTGGGGACGGCCCCATAATCCTTATTTTTATATATTAAATAAAAACATAAAAAACATAATTTGTATAAAAATAAGGATTATGGGGCCGTCCCCAAATCCTCAATTTTTTTGCTAATTGCTAATCCATCTCCTACTTCTAAGATGTCAGTTTCGAGATTAGGATTTTCACTTACTTCTTTTAAATATTCTCTTAAGTTTCTAACAGCTGTACGTTGTTTATGTTTATTATAATCACTTAATACATAACCTTTATACAAAATATTATCTGCAAAAATAATACCAGTAGGTTTAATCATTCTTAAAGCCTCTTTCAAAAAGAATGGATATTTTCCTTTAGCAGCATCAATAAAAACTGCATCATATTTTTCATTCAAAGTAGGTAAAATGTCAACAGCATCTCCTTCATAAATTATGATTTTGTCTTCAACTCCTACTTTTTTAATATTTTCTTTTGCCTGTTTTACTCTTTCTTCTTCTCTTTCAATGGTATCTATTATTCCTTCATCTGATAAAAATTCTGTAAAGCATATTGCAGAATAGCCTACAGCTGTTCCTATTTCTAACATTCTTTTTGGTTTTGTCTCTGCTAAATATTTTTTCATAACAGCTAATGTATCATCCATAATAATTGGTATATGCTCTTGTAATGCTTTTTGTTTGATTTTTTCTAATTCTTTTCGATTCATTGTTTTTAGCCTCACTTATTTCTTGATGCTCTTTCTCTTTCTTTACTATCTAATATTTTCTTTCTTAAACGAATTGATTTTGGAGTAACTTCTACTAATTCATCATCTTGTATAAATTCAATTGCTTTTTCCAAAGACATTTGAATTGGTGGAACTAATCGAAGTGCATCATCTGAACCAGAAGCTCTAGTATTGGTTAAGTGTTTTTCTTTACATACATTTATTGCTAAGTCTTCTCCTCTTGAGTTTAATCCAACAATCATTCCTTCGTAGACTTCAACACCTGGTCCAATGAATAAATCACCTTTGTCTTGTGCATTATAAAGTCCATATGTTACTGACTTACCATTTTCAAAAGCTACAATTGTTCCTCTTACTCTTGCTACTACATCTCCTTTATATGGCTCATAGCAATCAAAAATATGGTTCATAGTGCCTTCACCTTTTGTATCTGTTAAAAATTCAGTTCTGTATCCTATTAGTCCTCTTGCTGGAATTTTAAATTCAATTTTTGTATGTCCTACCTCTGCTGGTTCCATATTTATCATTTCTGCTTTTCTTCTTCCTAGTTTTTCAATAACATTTCCAACACAGTCATCTGGAACATTTACAACTAGTCTTTCGATTGGTTCGCATTTTTCTCCATTAATGTCTTTGAAAATAACTTTTGGTCTAGAAACAAGCAATTCAAATCCTTCTCTTCTCATTGTCTCAATTAAAACAGATAAATGTAATTCTCCTCTACCAGATACTTCAAAAGAGTCTGGTGATTCTGTTTCTTTTACTCTTAATGATACATTTTTTTCTAATTCTTTAAATAATCTATCTCTAATATGTCTTGATGTAATAAATTGACCTTCTCTTCCAGCAAATGGTCCATTATTTACACTAAATGTCATTGAAACTGTTGGTTCATCAATATCAACAAATGGAATTTTTTCTGGATGATTAAAATCGCAAATTGTATCACCAATGTTTATATCAGCAATTCCAGCAATTTCAATTATATCTCCTGCTTTTCCTTCTTCTACTTCAACTTTATTTAATCCAACATGAGTATATACTTTCGCAACTCTTCCTTGTGTAATCTTGTCCTCTTTCCCGCAAATAGAAACTGGCATACCATCTTTGATAATTCCTCTTTCTACTCTACCTACTGCAATTCTTCCTACATAATCATCATAATCTATGTTAGATACTAGCATTTGTGCTGGTCCTTCTTCATCGCAATTAGGTGCTTGAATTGTATTTATAATTGTTTCAAATAAGCAAGAAAGATCTGTTGCTTCATCTTCTAAATTCATTTTAGCAATTCCATTTTTTGCAGACGCATAAACTACTGGAAAATCTAATTGTTCATCTGTTGCTTCTAATTCAATAAATAGTTCTATTACTTGATCAACTACTTTTTCAGGTGTTGCTCCCGGTCTATCAATTTTATTTATAACAACAATTGGTTTTAGTCCTAGTGCTAAAGATTTCTTTAAAACTTCTCTAGTTTGAGGCATAGCTCCTTCAAAAGCATCAACTAATAAAAGAACTCCATCTACTGTTTTAAGGACTCTTTCAACTTCTCCACCAAAGTCTGCATGTCCTGGTGTATCTACAATATTAATTTTTATGTCTCCATGCATAACTGATGTGTTTTTTGCAAGAATTGTTATTCCTCTTTCTTTTTCTTGGTCATTTGAATCCATGATTCTCTCTGCTACTTGCTCATTTTCTCTAAATATATGACTTTGTTTTAGCATGGCATCTACTAATGTAGTTTTACCATGGTCAACGTGTGCAATAATTGCTATGTTTCTTATTTTTTGATTATTCATTTTCTATTACTCCTTTTCATGTTAAGAGGGATTTCAAAGAACGAGTCTCTAAATCCCTGCAACATCATTTATTATATCACTAATTGCATTATTTTGTCAATGCTATGATGTTTTCCATAATGTCATTTGTTATTTTATCTAATACTTCTTTATCTTTGCTTCCTTTATATTCACTATAATCTAAAGGTTTTCCATAAGTTATTGTTACTTTTCTATTTTCTTTTGTTCCACCTTTTATACCACATGGCACAACTTTTGCCCCGCTTCTTACAGCGAAGAAAGCTACCCCATCTTTTAGTTTTTCTCCCTTCTCTAAGCCATTTCTAGTTCCTTCTGGGAATAAAGCTATACATTCTCCATTTTTTAAAGTTTTCAAAGATTCTTTAATTGCTGTTACATCTTTTTCATCTCTTTTTACATGAATAGCGTCAAATGCCCAACCTAAGAAATTGAAAAATGGATTTTTTGCAAGTTCATCTTTCGCCAAAAAGTGCATATCCCTTTTGGCTGTTGCTACCATTAATGGGGGGTCTAAATATGTTCTATGATTTCCACAAAAAATTAGAGGACCCTCTTT
>CANQES010000057.1 GCA_947595555.1 uncultured Clostridia bacterium
TTTCTTTACTCCCTGAACACACACAAAACTGGCATTTCGCGCATAAACAAGAAACTTCAACGATGTGCCCTTTAGTGGATTTTTAGCCCCACCCTCGTAAAGCTCGTATGACTAGAATAATGCACCATCGATATATATTATACCATTTTCTGGATAAATATACCAAATTTGAATTCAACTTCAATTGCTCCGTATTCTCTTTTTTTCTCTGTTTATCTCACTTTTTCTTTCGTTTTTAGTTATATGTGTTTTTTGATTTCCTGATATATTTCTTCATGAATGTCTTCAATACTTCTAATCTTATTTTCTTGGACACATTTAACTTCATACCATTTATAATCTTTTGCTACATCACAAGCAGCATTATAACTATCTTGTAAATGATTTTTGTCACTCTCATGGATATCTTTTTGCATGTCATGTGTAAATTTATTTTCTCTATTCTTAATCAATCCCAATGCTTTTTCTACTGGCATATTTAAGAAAAATACTTCTGTTGGAACTGGTAACCCATATAAATTAAATTCAAAATCCCATAACCAGTCTAAAAACTTTTTTCTTTCTTCCTTGTTATCTATTTTTCCTGCTTGATGTACCATATTGGCTGTGGTATATCTGTCTGCAAGTATAATTCCACCATTTTCATAATAATCCTTATATTGTGTTTGATATGTTGCATATCTATCTGCTGCATAAAAAGTTGATGCTATATATGGGCTTACTTTTTTCGCATTTTTTCCAAATTCTCCTGATAAATACATTTTTACTAAAGAAGAACTTGGACTATCATAATTTGGAAAGCTTACTACTTTATAGTCAACTTCATCTTTTGTTAATCTTTCCTTTAATTTTTCAAATTGTGTTTGCTTTCCGCTTCCATCTGTCCCATCTATAACAAATAATTTTCCTTTACCCTTATTCTCTAACATTTTATTAATAGATGCTAATATATCATCTGTATTTTCTTCGTACTCATCTTTTACCAAATTAAACATATCTCTTTCTCCCTTCGTGGTTCATTATACTATTTTATATTTAAAATTTCAATATTAAAAGCCCCAACTTTTTGAAGTGGGACTTTGTAATTATAAACTCGTTAAAATATTCATAAAACTATATATCATAGCTATATTAATAAAAGCAAATAATAAAAAAGCAATAATAGTTGTAGTTAAAAACTTATGCGTTTTAATCATCTTGCACATCTTGCATGTCCAGCTTTCCTTTTTAATGTCCAATCTGTTCAATTTTGTGTTATATTGAATTCGAAAAAACTCATCTTTTGCATATTCCATATAAATATATCCCCCTTTTTTATATGTATATGCGAGTTTTTTCAAAATATTCCAAAAATTTAATTTTTATTCAAATCACTTAAACGTTCTGCTAATTCTTCATTTATTCCTTTTACCTGCATTAATTCTTCTATACTAGCATTTTTGATTTTTTCTACACTACCAAAATGTTTTAACAAAGCTAATTTTTTAGCTTCTCCAATGCCTTCGATATCATCCAATTCAGATTTTGTCACAGCTTTACCCCTTAATTTTCTATGATACGTAATTGCTGTGTCATGTACAGTATCCTGAAATTGAGTTATAGCATTCATTAATTTTGGAGATAATTTTAATTCTTTTCGTGTATCATCTATTAGAGCTCTTGTTTGGTGTTTATCATTTTTAACCATTCCAAAAACAGGTATATTTATTTCGTCCCCAAAATCACTTATTGCCTTCTGAATAGCCCTTATCTGCGTAATTCCTCCATCTGCAAAAATAACATCAGGTAATTCTCCAAATGCTCCATTGGAATCTTCAATAGAATGTTTTAATCTCCTTGTTATAACCTCTTCCATACATCTTGGGTCATCTTGACCAAAAACTGTTTTTATTTTAAATCTTCGCGATAAATTCTTTTTTATAACTCCATTCTGCATTACACACATTGCAGCTACTGTATATTCTCCTGATGTATTAGAAATATCATATGTTTCGATTTTTCTTGGTAATTTTTCTAATTTTAGAACTTGCTTCAATTCCAATAAAATTGAATTTTGCTCTTTTTCTTTATTTTCCAAAGTCACTTTTGCATTATTTTCTGCCATTTCTACAAATCGTAATTTTTCTCCTTTTTTTGGAGTTTTAATGTCCACTTTTTTTCCCAAGTTTGTTGATAACCATTGTTCAATTGCTTCTTTGTCTTCTATGTCTTCTCTCATCATGATTTTATTTGGAATATTGGGATTATCTAAATAATATTGTTTTACAAACCCTGCCAATATTTCTCTATCTTCCATATCTTTTAAATCACTATAAAAATAATGCTCTCTACCTATCATTTTACTATGTCTAACAAAAAATATTTCGACACATACTTCTAATTCTGATTTTGCAATTCCAATAACATCAATATTGTTTTCCGATAAGTTTGATACTTTTTGTTTTGTTGAGACTCTTTCTATAGCTTGTATTTTATCTCTTATATAAGCCGCTTTTTCAAAATCTAATTTTTCTGATGCTTCTTGCATTTGATTTTCTAAATCTTTTATTAACTTATCTGTCTTTCCTTCTAATAAATCAATAATCTCATCTATTTGCTTTCTATATTCTTCTTTTGTCACATATTGCATACAAGGTCCCAGACATTTTTTTATGTGATAGTTTAAACATGGTCTTTTTCTTTCTTTAAAAACTTTACATTGACGAATTTTATACTTTTCTTTTATGAAATTTACCATCTCCTTTGCTGCTCCTGGATTAGCATAAGGTCCAAAATACTTAGAACCATCCTTTACCAATCTTCTCGTAATAAACACACTTGGATAGTCTGATGCTAAGTCTATTTTTATATATGGATATGTTTTGTCATCTTTTAATAAGACATTAAATTTTGGTCTGTTTTTCTTAATCAAATTACATTCCAAAATTAATGCCTCTGCTTCATTATCTACTACAATATATTCAAAATGATCAATAAGGCTTATCATTTTTTCAATTCTTGCAGTTCTATCATTTTTTCTAAAATATTGCCTTACTCTATTTTTTAGTGAAATTGCCTTTCCTACATAAATAATGTTATCTTCTTTATCTTTCATAACATATACTCCAGGCTTATCTGGCAACTTTTTTAACTCTTCTTGGATGTTAAACATTTTTACTCCTATTCAATATATCCAATGTAAGGTAAATTTCTATATTTTTCATTATAATCTAAACCGTACCCTACAACAAATTTATCTTCAATTTCAAAACCTAAATAGTCTGCATCTATTTCTACAACTCTTCTTGATGGTTTTGATAGCATTGTTGCTATTTTTACACTTTTAGCCTTTTTTTGCTTTAAATATTCTTTCAAATATGTTAATGTTCTTCCAGTGTCTACAATGTCTTCTACGATTATAACGTCTTTACCTTCTATTGAATCTCTAATGTCTTTGTTTATTTTTATTCTTCCCGTGCTTTCTGTTCCTTCATAGCTTGATACGTCCATAAAGTCAAGTGCTATATCGTTTTTAATGTTTTTTGCTAATTCTGTCATAAACATTACAGATCCTTTTAAAATTCCAATTAACACTATATCTTTTCCTTCGTAATCTTTTTCGATTTGTTCTGACATTTCTTTTATTCTTTCTTCTAATGTTTCTTTGCTTATTAATACTTTAATGTCTCCCATCTTTCTTCATTCCTTTCTTTTCTTTTTTTGAATAGAATGTCCTCAAATTTTTTACGTTTACTTATATATTTATACCATATTCACTCTAACTTTTGCAATAGCTTTCAGTAAAAAAATAAGGATAATGGGGCCGTCCCCAAATCCTTATTTCTTATTAAAATACATTATTAAATATTCAATTGTCTTTTTATCTTCTTTGGATAACTTATCAAATCCGGCTAAAGAATAAGACAAACTTTTATTTTCCTCTACATTCAAAAATTCACTAAAAATTTGATCCAATGTTATGTGAAATAAATTACAAATACGGATTAAAACTTCATATGAAGGTTTTGATCTATCTTGTTCTATATCACTTATATATCTTACTGATACTTCTATGCTTTCTGCTAATTTTTCTTGTGTATATCCATTACTTTTTCTGATGTCCTGTAAATTTTTTCCTATTTTGATTGAAGTTGATTTCCTCATATTTTATCTCCTATTTTATTTTTTTTATTTTACCAAATCTTTTTACTAAAATAAATGAAGTTTATTCGTTGTATATTGTATTCTATTTCTTATTCTATAATTCTTCAATATATTTCTGTAATAACATATCCAATATTTTCCTTTGTTCTTCAATTTTTTCTTTTGATTCATCTTCTCTTATCATTCTCTCAATTTGTTTTAATTTTTCCGCAATGTCCTCTCTTAAATCTTGCATATTATTTCCTTCCTTCCTTACTTACTATTTGCTATTATTTTATTCGTTTCTACAAGTTTTATTCAATTACCTATTATAATATGGTATGCGAAAAATAAAAAGCAAAAACCATAAGAAAAATCTTACAATTTTTGCCACATATAATATAGTTATTTACACAAATATAAAGCTAAGCGGAATCCGATGAGTGGTCGGACAACTCCTGAATTATCGTTGTAACGGTTAGAAACTGGATCGCTACTAGCTGTGCTATTGCAATGGCTTCCTCGACCAACTCGACCATTAGTATCATAAGCTTCCATTGTCCATTCTCTTATATTTCCGGCCATATCATAGATATTTTTTACTTTATTGCTTTTATTATTTTCTCCACTTCCTATATCTATTCCTGTTTTATTCTCTGAATTTTCTGTGTAGTTGTCTTTATACCATCCCATCCCCGTACTATCTTCGATATATTTCTTATAAGTTCCATCCTCATTTGTTGCATTTGGATTTTCTACATCTTTCATCCATTTCATTACCGCATCCCATTGCACTCCATAACATAACGTACTTTTTACACTTTTGGAATTATATCCTTGTTGGTTAGCAAATCCTCTTGCTACTTCTACTGCTCCTCCTGTTTCATCATCCATACTAAGTCCCCATTTTATATTATTATATACTGTTGCTCCTTTTTTGCATACTACTTTTGTTGTTTCTGACCATCCACTACTTTCTTCATAGTTTCCGTCTTCTGCTCCAGCCTCATATCTTCCTATATAAAATCCTCCATTATCTTTTACACTTTTATACATGTCTTGAGCTTCTTTTACTGTTGTGCTTGCTCCTTCGTCTACTTTTTCTCCATCTCCATCAGGCTCATAATATTTTCCACTTGTAAGTTCATCTGACACAAAATTACATGATTGTAATTTGCCATTTAAATATCCATTCTCTCTCTTAAACTCATCAAAATTATCTACTGGAACCCAAACAAATTGATTTTTATCTTTGTCTTCTATTACTAATCCTTCATCTACTGCCTCTTTTGTTGGTCCAGCTTCTGAACTTCCCCATTTTGCTTTTCCTTCATCTACTGGCTTAAATCCTTCTGGTATTGTTGGATTAGTACTTGATGCCTTCTGTCCATCAATTGTACTAGATGTAGTAAATATTCCTGTTTCTGAATCTGGATTCCCTGGCTTTTCTACTGGTGGCTCTTCTTTTCCAAAGTTTATTGTTCTATTTCCTATTGTTATTTTTCCTGTCTCTTCTATTGTTGCCCTTTCTTCTGTTGTTATTAAATTTCTTTCTTCTAAGCTATCTAATAATCCTTTTAATGTTTGCGCTGTTTCTTGTGCTGTTTGGCTATCCATTCCTTTATTAATTTTCCATAAGTTGCATTCTTCTTCTACTGTTGCTCCTCTGGTTTCTACTTTTGCTTTTTCTGTTTGGGATAATATTCCATTTTCTCCAAGTAATGTTGCTATACTTACTCCGGCTAAAATTAATAATACTATTATTGTTATCACTAATGCTATCAAAGTAATTCCTTTTTCTTTTAGTTCTTTTTTTCTCATTTTTCACTTCTCCTTTGCATTATGTAATACTGATATTACATATTTATTATTTATATACCATACCAAATATTTTTTTTCAATAGGTTTTATAAAATATATGAATTTTTTATAATCATAAACTGTAGTTTGGATAGTAACTTTAATAACATAAAAAATAAAAAAGACTTGCAATGAAAAAATTAGTATGGTATAAATATAGAAAATTAGATAATAGTGGAATACATGTTACACAATATTTGACAGAATATGTACCAAAAGAAATATTAGAACAAAAATTTATGGATAGTATAGAAAAAGCAAAAATACAATTAGAACAGAGAAACAATATAAATGATAAAAGAAATTAAAAATTGTCGACATTGTCGGCAAAATTATAAAAAATTTCGCCTTGAACTTATTTCTAAATTCAAAGCGAAATAATTATTTGTAATTTACTTATAATAGTTCTCCATCTAAATAATTTCTACCACCATAGTACATATGTGAAATCAAAATAGTTTTATCTTCTTCTACTATTGTATAAATTATTACATCGTTATCTATTACTATTCTTCTGTAATCTCTTTCTGCTCTATCTGTTTTTTCTATTTTAGCATAAATTTTTGGAGAATTTTTTAGTTCTCGTATGGTTTTTCTTATTTTTTCTCTTAATCTATTAGATGCCTGTTCTGCCTTTAATACATTTTCTATATAATCACAATTTGCTTCTATTTCTTCTAAACAAGTATCTGAAATTACGATTTCATATTCCATATTTTAATTCCCATTCTTTAAAGACATCTTCGGCTTTTCTTACTCTTCCATTATTATAATCTTCTTCTGACTTCAATATTTTTCTTTCTATTTCTTCATCTAACATTTTCTTTTTATATTCTTCCATACTCATAACAACTACATTATTTTTACTATTTTTACTTACTACAATTTCTCCATATTGATTTACTGCTGTTTCTATTTCTTTTAAATTTGTTAATTGTTGCATAGCAATACTCCTCTCTTTTTATACTATTTATAGTATAGCATAAATTTTACTATTTTTGAATACTTTTCGTTAATTTTCTAAAATTATTATTTGTAAATAATTTCATTATATACAATTTCTTCAGCTTGTTCTTTTATAGAATTCATAGTTCCAACCAAATAAAGTATATCAGTATTTTTCATTTCTTCTGTTAAATCGCTTTGCTCTTCTCAATTTTAATTTTTATTATAAAATCAAAAAAGATGAAATTGTTATTATTTTTTACAATTCATCTTTGAAAATTTATGATTTTTAATAAATTGTAATATTATTAATCATTATTAATCGCAAACATATTTAATAAAAATATTTGCCTAAATCTTGACAAACCTGTTAATACTGTATAAAATAATACTTATTAAAAAAGAGGTAAAAAAAATGAAAGAATATAGAACATACACATGTAATCAAATTCGTTTAGAAGATGTTGGAAAAAAAGTCAGAATTGCTGGCTTTGTCCAAACAATACGTGACTTTGGTGGTCTTGTATTTTTAGACATCAGAGATATGTATGGAATCACACAAGTAGTCACTTCTGGCAAAGAAGAAGATGTAGATTTTGCTTCACATATACCATTAGAATCTTCTGTTAGTATATATGGAGAAGTAAAAAAAAGAGACGAAGAAACAGTTAATCCAAAATTAGAAACTGGATTAGTTGAGATTCGTATTGAAGACATTACTATTTTAAATAAAAGGACAAAGGCACTTCCCTTTGACATAAATTCAGATCAAGACATAAGAGAAGATTTAAGACTTCAATATAGATTTCTAGATTTAAGAAATGATAGACTAAAAAATAATTTAATATTAAGATCAAAAGTTCTTCAATTTTTAAGAAATGAAATGATTAGCCAAGGATTTTTAGAAGTTCAAACACCAATATTAACTAGTTCATCTCCAGAAGGTGCTAGAGATTATTTAGTACCTAGTAGGTTACATCCTGGTAAATTTTATGCTTTACCACAAGCTCCACAACAATTTAAACAATTGTTAATGGTTTCTGGTATTGACAAATATTTTCAAATTGCACCTTGTTTTAGAGATGAAGATGCAAGAGCAGATAGAGCACCTGGAGAATTTTATCAACTAGATATGGAAATGTCTTATGCAACTCAAGAAGATGTTTTTGCTGCAATTGAACCAGTAATGTATCATACATTTCAAGAATTTTCTAACAAAAAAATAGTTGCTTATCCATTTCCAAGAATATCTTATAAAGAAGCTATGTTAAAATATGGTTCAGATAAACCAGATTTGAGAAATCCTTTAATAATTATTGACTTATCTGAATTTTTCAAAAAATGTACATTTCAACCTTTTATTGATAAAACTGTAAGAGCAATAAAAGTTCACGGACATTTTTCAAAAGGATTTCACGAAAAATTATTACAATATGCCATGAGTATTGGTATGTCAGGTCTTGGTTATTTAGAAGTACAAAATGATTTAAGTTTTAAAGGTCCTATTGATAAATTTATTCCTGAAAATTTAAAACAAGAATTAATAAACTTAGCTGATTTAAAACAAGAAGATACAATTTTCTTTATTGCTGATAACAAAAAAAGAGCTACAGAACTTGCTGGTCAAATTAGACAAGAACTTGGAAAGAGATTAGAATTAATTGATGAAAATACATTTGCCTTTGCTTGGATTGTTGATTTTCCAATGTTCGAAGAAGATGAACAAGGCAAACTTGCTTTTAGTCATAATCCATTTTCTATGCCACAAGGTGGTTTGGAAGCATTAATGACTCAAAATCCATTAGATATTTTAGCATATCAATATGATATTGTATGTAATGGTATTGAACTTTCATCTGGTGCTGTAAGAAATCACGATATTGAAATTATGTTAAAGGCATTTACAATGTCTGGTTATACAGAAGATGAAGTAAAAACTAAATTTGGTGCATTATATACTGCTTTTCAATTTGGTGCTCCTCCACATGCTGGTATCGCTCCTGGATTAGATAGGATGCTTATGCTATTGACAGATTCTGAATCTATTAGAGAGGTTATCGCCTTTCCATTGAACAGCAAAGCTCAAGATTTGATGATGGGAGCTCCTAGTCAAGTTAGGCGTGATCAATTAAGAGATATTCATATCCAATTAAATTTAAAATAAAAATACCATTAGGAATTTTCCTTTTTGGTATTTTTCTTTCTATTTTTTCGATTTTCCTCAAATTCTTCCCACGATTTGCTAAATTGGTGATTGGCAAATACTTCTTTTAATCCTGTAATTTGTTTTAATCTAATAATTTCATCCAATTCCATTCCTAAATGTTCAGATATTTGTGCCTCTGTCCATCCATGTTCCGTTAGCATTAAAACAACATGTGACATATCGACAATTTGATGAGTCCCGCCTTGCTCTGTTATGTCTTATTGTACTTGCCATACGATTTTCTAAATCTTTATCAATGGTAACAATTGGAACTTGTTTTAAGTGGAAATATTCTTTAGCACATCTATAACGGTGGAATCCATCTACTACTATATAAATATCTCTTTCCTTATCATAATATGTAACAATAGGTTGAGTATAACCATCTTCTTCAATTGAATGTTTTAATAATTGCATCTCTGGTGG
>CANQES010000058.1 GCA_947595555.1 uncultured Clostridia bacterium
GTAGATCCAAATGTTATTCCTTTGGGTAGCGAAGTGATTATTAATAATCACGTTTACTGTGCGGAGGATACAGGGGTCTACGGTCAGGCAGTAGACTTGTATATGGATTCCCATGATGCAGCATTGCAATGGGGAGTCCAATACATAGATGTTTATAAAATCCTTTAAAAGCAAGGAGAAAGCAAATGCAATTTCCTTGCTTTCTCCTTTTATAAAGTTACAATTTTTTTTGTAAAATCCAAATTACTCCAAGAATCATTTTCATAGCCAATAGAATAAACATTAGTAGCCCAAACATCCTTATCTAGCATAATCTGTAAATTTTTATTTGAATTTTCGTCCATAAAACGTTTTACAGAAGTAATAATGTCAAGTTTAGGATTTGCTTTTGCAATTTCGGAAATTAAGAACTTACCTTTTTTATTCAAAGCTAAAACCCTAGCATAAGGTTGAATTTTTTTTGAAAGTGACATATCACTTTTTGTAATTCCAAGTAAAGCATAAAGCAAAATACGTTGAAAACGGGTAGCGGTATATCTTTTTGATTTTATAATATTTAAAAATTCAACAATATTATTGCAAGAATTAGCGGCATTTTTTATAGCAAATTCTAATCCTTCTGAAACATCAGCTAATTTAGCAATGTCAGTGGTATTCATTTTTCTAAGAATATAAATAATTTCTTTTTCAAAAACAGAAATATCAGGAATAACATGTCCGCAGTTAATATTTTGCACTAACGAAGAATAACTAGCTTCAGGCATAACTTGTGGCAAAATATTAAAACCGTCATTTTTAATCATATTTCTAATAGCTGTACTACTAGCTATATTACCAGTATAACTTAATTCATCATAGCCAACTTCATATCTTTGAATAGCAACAGGCTTAATAGGACTTTTAAGCTTTTTTAAAGCTTTCAAATACTCAATACCTAAAATATTATTAGGAGAAGATAATACGTTAGCAAATTTTCTAATATCATTTAAGTACATCATTAGGGCATTTTCACGAGCTTTTGGATATGAAAGTCCTTTTTTTAGCTCATGAGATAAAAGTGTTTTATATTTTTTGGGTTCGGTATGCAAAACATCGGCACATTTATCTAAAACACTAATATCATCAGTTTCTGTTCCAAAAGAAATATAATCTACAACTTTTAAAGAATCTAAAATCTTAATGGCACCTTCTGCAAAATTTTCAGCACTAGAAGTAGCATACAAAACAGGCAGCTCGAGCACTAAATCTATACCGCATCGAATAGCAGTTTCAGCTTTTGACCATTTATCAATTAAAGAAGTACTACCACGTTGTGTGAAATGTCCACTTATGATAGCTACTGTGTAATTAGAACCTGTAATTTCTTTTGCCTTTTCTAAATGATACAAATGTCCATTATGAAAAGGATTATATTCTGCAACTATGCCTAAAACCTTACTCATAAAAATCCCTTCTTGATTTAATTTTTTTATTTATGCTATAATGGTATCATAAATAGTGAAAAAAAACAAATAGAAAGGACTAATTTATGGAAAAAGTTATTATATATACAGATGGAGCTTGTTCAGGAAATCCAGGACCAGGTGGTTGGGGTTCTATTCTAATGTATAAAGAAATTAAAAAGGAAATATCAGGTGGAAAGAGAGATACAACTAATAATGTAATGGAACTTACAGCAGTGATAGAAGGGCTAAAACTTCTAAAATATCCGTGTGAAGTCGATTTATATAGTGATAGTGCTTATGTTGTTAACAGTTTTGAACAAGGTTGGATTTATGGCTGGGTAAAAAATAATTGGAAAACAGCTGGAAAAGATCCAGTAAAAAATCAAGAACTTTGGCAAGAATTATATCAGCTAACTAAAATTCATAAAGTTAAATTTCATAAAGTCAAAGGACATAGTGATAATGAATATAATAATAGATGTGATGAATTAGCCAGAAATGCAATAAAGAGTTTATAATATTACAATTTGATGACATGAAGAAAAAACATTGAATTATTTCACATATTTTATTATAATAAAATTGTGGGAGTGGTAGTAAATGAATACATTTGCAGATTATATATTAGAAGAAGAAGAATTAGATGCAAAAATGGAAATAACCTATTATTTATCAAAAAAAGCAAAAGTTTTTTTTGATAAATCTGTTGTATTTAAAACAGAATTAGCAAGATTATTTTTAAATTATTCCAAAATAGATGTTGATAAAAACTTTGTATTAACTGCGTGTTTGTTGTGTAACTGTAAAAAAGTAGATAATGCACAAGATATAGAAAAAATCCACTCATATGCAAAAGAAGGGGCACAATATTTGAGAGAAATAGGATTTGGAAAAAGATTTTGCAAAATATGTGAAGAAGTTAATAGATATAGCAATAGTAATCCAAGAGAAAGAGAAAGTGATATATTAGAATTAGTAGACCAATTTGGAGGAATGTTGTTAGACAGACCAGAAAGAATTGGTTTTAAACCAGATGAAGCATTAGTATTATTAGAGCATAGGAATCTAAAAGATGAGTACAATCGTTATTTAGGAACTTTTATAGAATTTGTAAATTTTTTAGAAAGAATTCAAATGAATGACTTAGTTAATATGTCAGCTATAAGAAGATTGGTAAAAATATATAACGAGACAAAAGAATTAAATAAATTTATACAAAAAGTTATTTATGAATATGAACCACAAGTAGACAGATTGATGGCTGAACAAAATAAAGATTTAGCAGCGGAAATGTTTGAAAAATCTGATGTAGCAAATCGACCATTATTTAGTGAAGAAACTACTAAAAAAATTATGTCACGCATACATGAAGACCCTAAAATACAAGTTAATGATACAGAAAATTAGAAAAGGAAGAAAAATATGTACGAAATATTTGCAGATTTACATGTACACATAGGAAGAAGTGAATCGGGAAAACCAATAAAAATAACAGCTGCAAGAACATTAAATTTTGCTAATATAGCAAAAGAATGTGCAGAAAGAAAAGGAATACAAGTAGTAGGTATTATTGATTGTGCATCACCATATGTAATTGAAGACATTGAGAACTTTTTAAAAACAGGAGAAGCATATGAATTAAAAGATGGCGGAATTATATATAAAGATAAGGTATGCATTTTATTAGGAAGTGAAGTAGAAACTTCAGAAAAAGGAAGAAATGGAAAATGTGGAAGTGCCCATAATATATGTTTCTTTCCTCACTTAAAGGATATTAAAGAATTCTCTAATGAAATGAGTTATCATATTAAAAATATTACATTAAGCACACAAAGATCAGACATAAGTGGCTATGACTTAATTGATATTGTAGAAAAGTACAATGGTATTTTAATACCAGCACATGTATTTACACCATTTAAAAGCTATTATGGAAATTGTACAGACAGATTGAAAGATATATTTAAGGAAAAATATAATAAAATATTTGCAATTGAATTAGGGCTAAGTGCAGACACATTTTTGGCAGATACAATTTCAGAATTAGAAACTAAAACATTTGTAACAAATTCAGATGCACACTCATTGCCAAAAATTGCAAGAGAATACAATAAAATGCAGGTTGAAGATATATCATTTAAAGAAGTTGTTATGTCACTAAAAAATGAAAAAGGAAGAAAAGTAATAACTAACTATGGATTAGATCCAAAATTAGGAAAATATCATAGGACATATTGTGACGACTGTGAACAGCCAATTGAAACAAAAGAACCAGTTGAAACATGTCCAATGTGTGGTGGAAAAAATGTGACTTTTGGTGTATTTGATAGAATAGAATTAATAAAAGATAAAAAAACAACAAAAAGTCCAGATAATAGGCCTCCATATATTTATCAAGTACCACTTGGATTTATTCCAGGAGTGGGAGGAAAGACAATTGAAAAATTGTTAGATACTTTCGAAACAGAAATGAATATATTACATAAATTATCTAAAGATGATATTGAAGCAGTTGTTGGAGAAAATATAGCAAATAGTATAGTAAGAGCAAGAGAAGGCAAATGGCAAATTCATTCTGGTGGTGGAGGACATTACGGAAAAGTAATATAAATAAAATAAAATAGTTCTAAAAAACTCCTTATTGAATACAAATTATGTATAAAGATAAGGAGACATTTTATGAAAAGAAACAAACGAGTAAGAATATTAGATGTAATTAAAGACCATATTGGCAATAACAAAAAGGAATATGTCATAGTAGTATTATTATTTGTGATAGGCATATTTTTAGGAGTGTTTTTTGTAAACAATATGGAAGACATGCAAAAGACAGAAGTTACTACATACTTAAATAATTTCATTGAAAAAATGAAAAATATAGAAAGTTTAAATCAAATTCAATTATTTAAAAATAGTGTGGGACAAAGTATTTTGCTAGCTGTTATTTTATGGTTTTTTGGAACAACAGTAATAGGAATACCAGTAGTTTTTGGTATTGTACTATATAGAGGATTTTGTTTAGGATACACAATTTCTATTTGTATTACAATTATGGGATTATCAAAAGGTATATTGTTTATATTGATTTTATTATTATTACAAAATATTTTATTTATACCAGCTATTTTAGCCTTAGCAGTAAGTGGATTTAAGCTATACAAATCAATTATAAAAGATAGAAACAAAGAAAATATTAAAATTGAAGTAATAAGGCATACAATATTCTCATTTATAATGTTGTTGGTATTAATTTTATCTTCAATGATTGAAATATTTGTATCTACAAATATTATGAAAGCACTAATAAAATATTTTTAAAAAATTTGAAAAAAGTATTTACAATTTTAAAATTCTTTGATATAACATATGTAGTTTATGTAAATAGATTATTTTAGATTATAGCAAGGGTAGGGGAATAATATGGAAAGACAATTAAAGTATTTTTTTAACTTTTTGGAGAATGATAAGAAATTATCAGAAAACACATTACAATCTTATAAAAGAGATTTAAAACAGTTTAGAAGATATTTAGAAGCTTGTGAACTTAGTTACAATCATGTAAAAGAGAGTGACATTAAAGATTATATTAGAGAATTGCAAGAAGCAGGAAAAAAACCATCTAGTATTTCTAGATGCATTGCTTCAATACGTTCTTTCTATCAATTTGTATTAAAAAATAGAAAAGTAAAAGTAGATCCGACACAAAAAATACAATCACCAAAAATAGAGAAAAGAATACCAAGTGTATTAACAGCAAAAGAAGTAGAACTATTATTAGATCAACCAAAAGATGTTGACTTAAAAGGAATTCGTGATAAAGCCATGCTTGAATTTGCTTATGCAACAGGAATGAGAGTTACAGAAATCATATCTTTAAATGTAGATGATGTTAATTTAGAAGAAGGATATGTAACTTGTAAACATGCTAATAAGCAACGTAATATACCATTAGGAACAATGTCATTAAAAGCATTAAAAGAATATGTTGAAGACGCAAGAGATATATTAGTAAAAACAGAAGGAGAACAAGCTTTATTTGTTAATATAAATGGTAGCAGATTAACTAGACAAGGTTTCTGGAAAATCATAAAATACTATAAAGAGCAAGCACATATAACAAAAGACATTACACCACATGTATTAAGACATTCTTTTGCTACACATTTGTTACAAAACGGAGCAGACTTAAAAGCGATTCAAACAATGTTAGGACATTCAGATATTTCTTCTACACAAATATATATGCAATTTCAAGATGAAGGATTAAAAAACGTTTATAAAAAAGCACATCCAAGAGCATAATAAAAAAGAAAGACTTTTCAAGAAATAAATTGATAAGTCTTTCTTTTTTTACTAGACATTAAGCTAAAAAAACGGTATAATAATGAGGAAAAAGGGAGGAAACCAAAACATGGAAGAAGAAAGAATTGTAAGTCCGCAAATGGAAGGACATGCAGAAGAAAAATTAGAAAATTCTTTAAGACCTCAAACATTGGATGAATACATAGGACAAGACAAAGTAAAGCAAAACATGAAAATTTACATAGAAGCAGCCAAAAAAAGAGGAGAACCATTAGACCATGTTTTACTATATGGACCTCCAGGACTGGGAAAAACAACTTTATCAAATATCATATCAAACGAAATGCATTCAAACATAAAAATTACTTCAGGACCAGCTATTGAAAAGCCAGGTGATTTAGCATCTATATTAACAAATCTTTCAGAATTTGATGTATTATTTATTGATGAAATTCATAGATTAAGCAAAAGTGTAGAAGAAATACTATATCCTGCATTAGAAGATTATACATTAGACATTATCATTGGAAAAGGTCCAAGTGCAAGGTCAATTAGATTAGATTTACCAAAATTTACACTAATTGGTGCAACCACGAAAGCAGGTGCATTAACAACACCACTACGAGACCGATTTGGAATTGTACATAGATTAGAACTTTATTCAGTAGAAGATTTAACAACTATTATAAAAAGGTCAAGTGATATTTTAAAAGTAAATATAGAAGAAGCAGCAGCTGTAGAAATTGCAAGAAGGTCAAGAGGTACGCCAAGAATTGCAAATAGACTCTTAAAGAGAGTAAGAGATTATGCAATTGTATTAGAAAATGGGGACATTAATTTAAAAATAGCAAAGCATGCATTAAACAAATTAGAAATTGATGAATTGGGACTAGATGACATTGACAGAAAATTACTAGAGACGATGATTGTTCAGTATGGAGGAAGAGCAGTAGGAATTGAAGCACTAGCAGTTGGGGTAGGAGAAGAAATAGATACAATAGAAGATGTATATGAACCATATTTAATTCAAATTGGTTTTATGTCAAGAACATTAAGAGGAAGAAAAGCCTTGCCACCAGCATATAAACATTTAGGATATCCATTACCAGAGGAAAATGGATTTTCCGGTCAAGTTTCAATATAGCGGAGGAAATAAATGAAATTTTTAGAAAAAACAAACAAGACAGATATATTATTACTAGTTATATTAATTATAGGAATATTAATTCGAATTGTAGGAATATCTTACATGCCCAATGCTTTGAATTGTGATGAGGCATCATCTGGGTATGAAGCATTTTCCATTTTAAATTATGGAATTGATAGAAATGGTAATGTCATACCAGCATTTTTGGAAGCATGGGGTGGTGGTCAAAATGCACTACTTAGCTATTTAATGATACCATTTATAATGATATTTGGACTTAATACATTATCAATTCGATTACCAATGTCAATATTAGGGTGTATATCTTTAGTGATTTTATATTTAATGTTGAAAAAAATAGGAAACAAAAAATTAGCTGTTATTGGTCTAACATTTTTTGCCATATGCCCATGGCATATAATGAAAAGCAGATGGGGATTAGAATCAAATTTATTTCCAGACTTAATACTAATTTTTGTTTATTTGTTAATTAAAGGAATAGAAGATAAAAATAAAATATTATATTATTTATCCTTTATCATAGCTGGTTTAACAGCATATGCGTATGGAACATCATACTATTTTTTACCAATCTTTCTAATACCACTTTTAATTTTATTGGTAAAAAAAGAAAAAATAACAATAAAGCAGGCTATTATATCTCTTGTGATTGTGGCAATTGTATCTATGCCAATTATTCTCTATGTAGTAATAAACACATTAGGTTTAGAACAAATTAATTTGCCATTTGTAACAATACCAAGATTAGATGTAAATAGGTATCAAGAAATAACATCTATATTTTCAACAGAATTTTTAACTAAAAGTATGACTAATTTTATACAAGGCATGAAGATGTTAATCATACAAAATGACGGATTACCATGGAATTGCATAGGATTTTATGGAATAATATACTTATTCTCAGGCATTTTCACAATTATAGGAATAATAAATTGTTTTAGAAAAAATAAAAAATTAGACATAAAATATAACTATTTATTTAATATTTGGTTCATTGTATCTATTATCTTATCATTCATCTGCGAGCCAAACATTAATAGGCTTAACATCATAATGATACCAATTATTTATTATACAGTTATAGGTATTTATTTGGTCATAGATAACAGAAAAAAATTAGCAATTGGAATAGCGATATTATATGCAATGTCATTTGTACTATTTACAATATCATATTTTAGCCAAGATTGTGACCAATATGGAACATTTGAAGGAAAGTTAGAAGAAGTTATTGATTATGTTGATGCTATTGAAAACAAAAAAATTCATATAACAGAAAAAATACAAGCAAATTATATACATGTGTTATTTTATACAGAATATAATACAAAAGACTTTGTAGAAACAGTACATTATACAGATCCACATGTTGCATTTAAAAATGTGGAATCATTTGGAAAATACTGTATTGAAGATATCAAAGAATTAGAAAACGATGGTAAAAATGTTTATGTAATAAAAAAAGAAGATAAAGATAAATTCAATTTAGAAGATTATGACATAACAGAATTTGAAAAATATATTGTAATTCAGTAAGATAACTTATACAAATTTGGAGGAAGAATTATGAAATTATTAATGCATACTTGTTGTGCTCCATGTAGTGTTTATTGTATTGATTCTTTAAGAGAAGAGGGAATTGAACCAACTGTGTATTGGTTCAATCCTAATATACATCCATATACAGAATATAAAATGAGGAGGGATACTTTAGAGCAATATTGTAAAGATATTGGAATAGAGGCTATTTTTGAAGAAAATTATGGTTTAAGGGATTTTTGTAGAAATGTTATTAGTAGTTTAGATACTAGATGTCAGGATTATTGCTATCCAGTTCGCTTGGAGCAAACAGCAAAATATGCGAAAGAAAATGGTTATGATACTTTTACAACAACTCTTTTAGTAAGTCCTTATCAAAAACATGAGGCTTTAATTGATGTGGCAAATAGAATGTCACAAAAGTATGACTTGCATTTTTTGTATCGTGATTTTCGTGTTGGCTTTAGGCAAGGTCAGAATAAAGCTAAGGAACTAGGCTTGTATAGACAAAAATATTGTGGATGTATATTTTCAGAACAACAAATATTTATAACCCACACAAATACAAAGCCAAATTTACCAGAGGGATTCGAGTTTTTACCAGTTAAAAGAAACATTATAATTAGTAAAGAGAAAAACGATAAAAATCAATATATAAATTTATTGCTTGAAGCAGATCCAAGTGAAAAGATGATAGAGAAATATTTAAAAGACGGAGATTTATTTGTTTTAAGATATAAAGATGATGTAGCGTGTATAGCAGTAGTAACAAAATTAGATAATGATACAGTAGAATTAAAAAATATAGTAACAAAAGAAGAATTTAGAGGAAAAGGATATGCGAAAAAAATGATAAAATATCTAGCTGATAATTATAAGCAAAGATATAAAAAAATGTTAGTTGGAACAACAGAAAATAATATACCATTCTATGTAAAACAGGGATTTGATAAATATGAAAAAACAATTAA
>CANQES010000059.1 GCA_947595555.1 uncultured Clostridia bacterium
CTTCTCCCATAACAAATCCACTTCTTTCTTTGTCAAATGGGATACTAGCTCTATTTTTGTCAGTAGCCTGTGATAATGCTTTCATATTCTCAAAACCTGCAATTCCAATTTTGCAAATAGCTGCTTCTGTTCCTCCTGCTAAAATAGCATCTTCTGAACCATATTTTATTGTTCTATAAGCCTCTCCTATCGCATTTGTTGATGACGCACATGCTGTCACAATCGAAATTGATTCTCCCTTTAATCCTAAATCAATAGATACATTTCCCGCTGGCATATTAACAATTGTCATTGGAATAAACATTGGTGATACTCTATTACTTCCTTTTGTACAGTTTATTTCACACTGTTCTTGAATTGTTTTCAGTCCTCCAATTCCTGTACTAATAAAGGTTCCTACTCTTTCTAAATCAGTATTTTCTTTTGTTATTCCACTATCTTTAAAAGCCTCTCTTGCTGCTATAATGGCAAACTGTGAGCTTCTATCTAATCGTTTTGCTTGTTTTACATCAAAATGTTCTGCTTGATTATAGTCCTTTACTTCTGCAACTAAACTTGTTTTTAGCCCTGTAGCATCAAACAATGTTATTTTATCAATTCCACATTTCTTTTCTTGTATCCCTTTCCATGTTTCTTCTACATTATGACCAATTGGAGTAATAGCTCCTAATCCTGTAATTACAACTCTTCTTTTCATACTATTCTTCCTTTCTACATCAACATTCCGCCATCTACATGAATTACTTGCCCTGTTATATATGAACTATCTTCTGATGCTAAAAATTTAACAACATTTGCTACATCCTGTGCAACTCCAATTCGTTTTAACGGGATATTCTTAGCAATGTCTTCTTTTACTTCATCTGTCAAAACATCTGTCATACTCGTCTCAATAAAACCTGGTGCCACAGCATTTACCAAAATATTACGAGAAGCCACTTCTTTTGCCAGACTTTTGGTAAAGCCAATAATTCCCGCCTTAGAAGCCGCATAATTAGTCTGACCTGCATTTCCTGAAATGCCCACAACAGAAGAAATGTTAATAATTCTTCCTGTACGTGCTTTCAACATATGTCTAATAACATTTTTTGTCATGTTAAATGTACCTATTAAATTGACATCAATTACTTGTTCAAAATCCTCTTTACTCATTCTCATTAGTAACATGTCTTTCGTAATTCCTGCATTGTTTACTAATACATCTATTTGACCAAATTTTTCAATTACCTGTTCTACTAATTTTTCACATTCTTCAAAATTAGAAACATCTCCTGCTACTTGAAAACATTTTACTTGGTTCGCTTCAATGTCTTTCTTCAGTTCAATTAATTCTTCATTTTCTTTTCTATAATTTAGTGCAATATTGAATCCTTCTTTTGAAAGTGTCAATGCAATTTGCTTTCCAATTCCTCGTGTTGCACCTGTAATCAAAGCTACTTTATCCATAAAAATCTTCATCCTTTCATTCTTTTGACAAAACCAGATAAAGTTTTTCCTGGTCCTACTTCTATAAATTCATCTATTCCCATATCTAGCATTGTTTGTATGCTTTTATCAAATCGAACTGGGCTAATAATATGCCTTGCCAAGATGTCTTTTATATCATCTTCTGATGTATAAATCATTCCATCAATATTTTTAACAACTGGTGTTTTAAAATCATGGAATTCAACTTTTTCCAGTTCTTTCCTTAATGCAATAGAAGCTTGAGTTAGTTTTATTGTATGAAATGGTCCTGCTGTTTTTAATATTCTCACTTTTTTTGCTCCTAGTTCATTGGCTATCTGTTCAGCTTGCTCAACTGCTTGCTTTTCACCAGATATAACAATCTGTCCAACAGTATTGAAATTTGCTGGAACTACGAAGCCAGCTGTTACTCTTTTACATACTTCTTGTACCTGTTCTTCATTCATACCAAGAATTGCTGCCATAAGCCATTCACCATCTGGTACAAGTTCTTGCATATATTCTCCTCTTTTTTGAACTAATTTTACTCCTTGTTCAAAGTCAAGTGCTTTACTGTAAATAAGGGCAGAATATTCACCTAAACTTAAACCTGCCGATGCTTCTGCTTTTATACCTTTCTTTTCCAAAACAGCTAACATTGCTAAACTCATAGTTAAAATACAAAGCTGTGTATTTTTAGTTTGATTTAATATCTCTTCACTTCCATTGAAACTTATGTCAGCGACATCGACTCCTGTTATGTTTTTAACTCTTTTATATATATCTCTTGCTTCTTCATGTTCATCATATAAATCTTTTCCCATACCTACACTTTGAGAGCCTTGACCCGGAAATAAAAATCCAATTTTCATTTTATTATGACATCCTTTCAAATATTTTTCTTTCCAACAGATTACAAAATTCTGCTATAATTCTTTCATTATCCACCTTTATACCAAATTCCTTTTCAATAGAAGAAGCTACACCTTCAATCTCTTCTGGAATGTCTTTTTGATTAGTATTAATGCCAATTCCAATAACCATGTCTATCAAGCAATCTCCTTGTACCCTTGTTTCTGTCAAAATACCTCCAATTTTCTTATCATGATAAACAATATCATTTGGACATTTTATAGCAAGTGTTATATTATATAATTTTTCAAAAACTTCTATAATTATTTTTGCTATGTCAATTGTAATTCCTTCTAATTTTTTAATTTGATAGTCTTCATGTAATAATAAAGAAAAAGCAATATTATTTTCCTGACTAGTGTACCATTTTCTGCCATGAGTACCGTTTTCCTTCTGTTTGAATACCAGACATTATAATTGTTCCACTTTCTATCTTTTTTCTTTCAACTCTCCTCCAAACTTCTAATTGAGTTGAATCAATTTTAGGATAGTAGAAAATTTTTCTTCCTATAAATTGTGTATTTAAATTTTGCAATTCCATGTTGTTTCCTCTTTTTCAATTTTTTCCAAATTACTTTGTCTTTTTATCTTATTTGTTGTTGTTTTAATTAGTGGTTCTTGAGTTAAAATAATACCTCTAATTGCTTTATAATGTGGCATTGTTTGATTAATGTCTTTGATTTTCTGCTTCATTGCCTGATAAATTTCTTCTTGTTCAGTTACTTTGTAAGCTTCTTCTACAATATCTTTATTATAAACAAGTTTAGCAAATATCTTAATATCATTTTTATCCTCTGACATTTGTTTACCAAACACAAAGGATTCTTCAATTCCTTCAATTCGATTAATCAAATTTTCCATTTCTTCTGGGAAAATGTTTTTCCCATTTTTCAATACAATAACACTTTTCTTTCTTCCGCAAATAAAAATATACCCTTCTTCATCAATCCTTGCTAAATCTCCAGTATAAAACCATCCATCTACTATAGCTTTTCTTGTCTCTACTTTATTTTCAAAATACTCAATCATTACATTATGTCCTTGTACCACTAATTCTCCTATTCCTTGTGCATCTGGATTTACAATTTTTGCTTTTACACTTGGTACAGTTTTTCCAATCGAACCTACCTTATGATGTTCATTCGTCCCAATAGCAACAACTGGTGATGTTTCAGTTAATCCATATCCTTGAACTAAGTTAAATCCCATTAACCTATAATTTTCTTCTATTCTAGCATCTAAGCTAGCAGCTCCACTAATTAATAGCTTAACATTATTACCCAACATCTCATGAACTTCATGAAACACCTCTTTTTTCTTCTCCATAGAACTATTTCTATATTGTTCTTGCTTTTGTATAAATTCTTCTAATTTGCCTTCCTTTTCTATTTGCCTTAAAATTATTTTAAAAATACCTTCATAAATTGCTGGTACAGATGCCATAACAGAAACTTTATATTCTTTCATATTATCTGGAATATATCTAATACCATCAGCAAATACTGTTTTCGCTCCTGTATATAAGGCAAATAAGAAACCAACTGTACATTCAAATACATGATGCAATGGAAGAAAAGATAGAAATACATCATTTTCATCTATATCTAAAATAGAAGCAATATCCATTAAATTAGAACAAATATTGCAATGAGATAGTGCAACAATTTTAGAAGCAGAAGTTGTTCCAGAAGTAAATAACATTATACTCATTTCTTGAGGATTAATTTTTGCCTCTAAATATTCTTTATTCCCTTGTTTAATTAATTTATGTCCTCTTTCAATTAACTCTTTTTCTGAATAAATTCCATTCTTATGTTCTTCTGAATCCATACATATTAAATGCTTTAATTTTCCTATTCCTTCTTTTTTAGCATCTTCCAATACAGTTTCATATTTTTTACTATAAACAATAGCCTCTACTCCAGAACGTTCTAATAAATTTTTCAATTCATTTTCTGGTAAAGATTTATCTAACGGAACTACAATACCTACTCCACAAACAATTGCTAGATAAGCTATTTCCCATTCATATCTATTTTCTCCAATAACTGCAACTCTTTTTCCTTTTAAACCCATATCTATGAAAGCTGTACCTAATGCATTTATTTTTTCTCTAACTTCTTTATGTGTTATATATTGATAAGAATTTTCAGCTGTTCTTATTTGATAAGCAATTTGATTTCCAAATTTTGCTCCTGATTTTTTCAACATATCTTTTAAATCAGTTATTTTTACATGTTCATGTCTTTTACTCATTTTTTTCTCCTTGTATAAATTATGTGGTCATTATATCATAAACAAATAAAAAAAGCGAATAGACTGAAAGGTCAGTATAATCTTCCTCATCTCTCATATAGTTAAAAGAGGTGTTATACATGAAAGTATTTTTGTTGGATGTCTTAAAAGGAATTGCAATTGGTTCTGGGGCTATTTTACCTGGAATTAGTAGTGGTGTATTTTGCGTTATTTTTGGAATTTACGAAAAACTTTTAGATAGTATTTTAAACTTTTTTAAAAATATTAGACAAAATATAAAATTTTTGTGTCCTATTGCCATAGGTGCCACTTTAGGAATTTTGTTGTTTAGTAATGTATTAAATTATAGCTTATATCATTTTCCTATTCAAACAAAATCTATTTTTATTGGATTAATTTTAGGAAGCCTTCCTTCTTTAATTAGAGAAGCAAATAAAAAAACAACCTTTAAGATGTCTTACTTAGTATTTTTTTTATTAGCTCTTTTAATTGGAATTGGTTGCATCCTTTTAGAAAATTATTTAACTCCGCCTTCTTTACAAAACATTAATTTTCTTTATTTTGTTATATGTGGATTTTTCATGTCTATCGGTGTTGTCGTTCCTGGTGTTAGCAGTACAGTTATTTTAATGCTTTTAGGTATTTACAATGTTTACTTAATGTCAATATCTAATTTATATTTTCCTATTTTATTGCCCTTATCTATTGGTTTAATTATTGGTGGATTTTGTTTTATGACATTGACTAAGTATTTGTTAGATAACTATCATTCTGCAGCTTTTTATAGTATTATGGGATTTACTATTGGTTCTATTTTTGTTTTATTACCTAGCCCCGCTTCTATAATAGAAGTATTTATAAGCTTTTTGTGTTGCACACTACGGATTTTACATTGCTATTTTATTAAAATAATATGCTTTTAATTTATAAAAAAATATTGCTTTAAGTTATTGACAAGGTGTAGTTTTTGTTGTATATTTAAATTACATCAATAGGATTTATTCTTTGATTAGTCTCCTTTTAAGCATATCGAGGAGATGAGAGCTACACTATAAAGTGTAGCTCTTTTAATCTTATTTTTTTCTTCTTAATATCCAGTCTTTTTCACATTTTATTGGTAATTTGATTTTTACTTTTTGATATTTTACTCCTGGACTAATATCTTTAATATCCTCATCTGTTTCTTCATCCCACAATTTTTCTATTTGAAATTCATATGGTTCGATTTGATTTGGAATTATAATTTCTAACACATCTCCTACTTGTAATTTATTTTTTATTTCAATGGTTGATTTTTCTGGATTATATTCTACTACTTTACCACCAAACTCATAATTCTCATTATATTGTCTTCCACTATATTCTTGAATATCTTTATTATTCCTATCATTAAAGTAAAATGATGTTAGTCCTCTTGTTTTTACCTTTTCTAATTCCTTTAAATACTTAGTATAATCAAAATTTTCAGGATTTTTTTTGTAATCATCAATTGCGTTTCGATAACTATTTACAACACTTGCTATATAATATTCTGTTTTTAATCTGCCTTCAATTTTTAGGCTGTCAATGCCCATTTCTATAATGTCTGGTAATTCTTTTATTAAGCATAAATCTTTAGAAGAAAAAATACTAGTTCCGTATTCGCTTATTTCTATTGGCATCATTTCTCCTGGATTGTTTTTTTCTTCAGCATATAAATTGTATGACCATCTACAGCTTTGTGCACAATCACCTAAATTAGCACTTCTGCAAGATAAGAAATCACTTAAAAAACATCTTCCAGAAAATGCAAAACAAATAGCTCCATGAATAAAGATTTCTACTTCTAAATCTTTTGGCTTGTTCTCCATTATGTATTTCAATTGCTCTTTATTCATTTCTCTTGCCATAATGACTCTTTTTGCCCCATTTTTATACCAGAAATTGCAGTCTTGTAAACTAATGATATTTGCTTGTGTGCTAATATTAATTGGTATAGATGGTGCATACTGTTTTAAGGCATCTATTACTCCTACATCTGCTGCAATAATACCATCTGGCTTTAATTCTTCTAGTTTTTTTGACATATTTATAATTTCTTCATATTTTTCATCCCAAGCAAATATGTTTAGTGTTACATATACTTTTTTTCCTTTTTCATGTGCATATTTTATAGTTTTTTCTAAATCTTCATCTTTCATGTCTGCTCTCGTTCTTAATGATAATGATGATGTACCACAATATATTGCATCTGCACCATATAAGAATGCAATTTTTGCCTTTTCAAATGAACCTGCTGGCGCTAATAATTCTATTTCTTTCATCATAATTTCTCCTATTTTCTATAAACATGCTTTTATTAATCCAACAAATAATGGTGAAGGATTATTAGGTCTTGACTTTAACTCTGGATGAAATTGTCCTGCTATAAAATAAGGATGATTTTGCAATTCCACCATTTCCACTAAAAGTCCATCTGGAGAAGTACCAGATACCTTTAATCCTGCATTTTCTAACCTCTCACGATAATCATTATTATATTCATAACGATGTCTATGTCTTTCTGATATATTTTCTCTACCATATAATTCTCTTGCTAAAGTTCCTTCTTTAATAACACATGGATAAGCACCTAATCGCATAGTGCCACCCTTTTTATCAATACCTTTTTGCTCTTCCATAATATGAATAACTGGATTACTTGTATTTTCATCTAATTCTGCTGAATTAGCATCCTTTAATCCTAATACATGTCTAGCAAATTCTACAACTGCCATTTGCATTCCTAAACAAATTCCTAAGAATGGTATTTTATTTTCTCTAACATATTTTATCGTTTCAATCTTTCCTTCAATTCCTCTATGTCCAAATCCTCCAGGAATAACAACACCATCAATTCCTTTTAGTTTACTTGCTACATTCTCTTTTGTTACTGTTTCTGAATCTATCAAATGAACTTTTACTTTAACATGATTAGCAAATCCTGCATGGTATAAACTTTCCATTACAGAAATATAAGCATCTTCTAGTTGTACATATTTTCCAACAATAGCAATATTAACAATTTTTGATTCATCAATACTCCTAATATTATCAACCATTTCTTGCCATTTTGAATTATCTGGAATATATTTTTCCAATTTCAAATGATTGCAGACTTCACGAGCCAAACCTTCTTCTTCTAGCATTAGTGGTACTGCATACAAACAATCAGCGGTTTTATTTTGTATAACGCTTGTTTTTCTTACATTGCAAAATAGTGACAACTTATCACGAATACTATCTGGTATATCAGTTTCTGTTCTACAAACTAATATGTTTGGTTTAATACCAAAACTTTGTAACTCTTTAACTGAATGCTGTGTAGGTTTTGATTTTATTTCATTTGAACCAAATATGTATGGTAATAATGTAACATGAATATATACTACATCTTCTGGATTTTTTTCTAGTCCCACTTGACGAATTGCTTCAATAATTGATAATCCTTCGATATCTCCTACTGTGCCTCCAATTTCTGTTATTACAATATCTGTATCAGTATCTTCAAATCCATATATTTTCTCTTTTATTTCATTTGTAATATGAGGAATTACTTGTACGGTTTTTCCTAAATAATCTCCTCTTCTTTCTTTGTCAATAACGTTTTGATAGATTTTTCCCATTGTAACACTTGAATTTTTAGTTAAATTTTCATCAATAAATCTTTCATAATGTCCCAAATCTAAATCTGTCTCTGCCCCATCATCTGTAACAAAAACTTCTCCATGCTCATATGGATTCATTGTGCCAGGGTCAACATTAATATAAGGGTCAAACTTTTGAATTGTTACTTTATATCCCCTGTTTTTCAATAATCTTCCTAAAGATGCTGCAGTTATTCCTTTTCCTAATCCAGAAACAACGCCTCCTGTTACAAAAACATATTTAGTATTCATATCTTACTTCCTTTCTAAAAATAAAAAAAGATTAAAAAAATGCCAAAATCGGTTTTTTTTTAATCTATATGTATTTTAACACTTATTTTATCTTTTTTCAAGTATTTTTTGCATTTTTCTACAAAATATGGTATAATTAATTTTAGTAACTATTGTTTTCGCACAAGAAAGGAGGTTCAAATGAACCTAATCGACGTTACACGGACATCTGATGAAGAGCGTGCATACAAGAATAACGCACGTGAAATCTTTGAGGATTTAAAAAAACTCAATGATGTAGTCTTGTGTCAGGGAACATTTTTAGTTCCAACACAGAATGGCACTGCACTCAAGCAGTGCTACATGGTAACCATAACTGCTAGCAATTTGACGAAGACGTATCATTTTTGTATTCTTGCTCATCTTGTGAGCATCATGCAAGAAAATGGCTATACCGAAATCGAGCCATATCGGTATAGAAATGGTTGCTTTTCCGTACGGCTCAAAAAAGCAGAGGTTCTCAACTGAGAAC
>CANQES010000060.1 GCA_947595555.1 uncultured Clostridia bacterium
TAGTGTTATCTTATACCGCTTCGGTTTATTCTCTAAAGGATTTTATTGTTTACTTTTCAATGTACTTTTTTGCTCCTATTCATGCGGAGCGAATTTTATTATACGATAGTTTTTATGGTTTGTCAACACTTTTTTTAAAAAATTTTTTCTTTTTTTTTAGGTAATTTCTTACAAAATGCGAAAAGAGTTCAAAACGTTACGCTTTACGTCGCCTTGAACTCCTTTTTTTATTTATTTTTCTTTTATAATAATTGATATTCCATTAACTAATCCTGTTGTTTCATCATATTCTGTTTTGACATCATATGTTCTGTTTCTACTTTCTTTTATAAAATTAGTTAATGCTTCTGACATCTCTTCATTACTATTATATCTATCAATTTTTAGCTTTAATTCCACATTTGATGCTATCTCTATATTTATTAAGTTATCCTTTACTGTCTCAATTAATTTTAATATGTTTTCATTTTCTAGGTTTTCGCCTTGTAATATGTCAAATTTAGAATTAAATCTATTTTTTTCTGTTTCAGTTATTCCGCTTACTTGTAACTCTTGTTGTGATTTTATAATTCCTATCTTTTCTAATACTTTTCTTAAGTCTTCCACATTTATTTGATTTGTAGTGATGTCTTTTGTCTTTTCTGACATACCTTCACTTATTCTATCTACTATTGTTTTTAAATTTTCTTCATCCAATTCACTTAAATTAATTGTACTTTCTTCTGATAATTTAATTTTATTTTTTAAGCTTTTCACTTTGCTTATATTTTGTTCAATTATAGCCTGTACTGAATTTGAATCATCCTCATATCCAATAGTAATATTTTTTGTTCCATTATTTTCTTCTATGTTTTCACTTACTAAAAGACTATATTGAGATGTTTTATTATTTTCATTATTACTATAATTAATACTTATGTCTCCAGCTGTATTTTTGTAAGAAAAAGCTTTTTCTTTTTCTGTTAATTTATCAGCATAACTAATTTTATTATATGTTTTAGCTTCATTTTGTAGCATATCTATACTAGCTTCATAGTCTGGATTTTGAATACTTATTTTTACTGTTTTTCCATTACTTTCGTATATTAAAATTTTTGCTTCTTCTTGACCTATATTATGTCTTCTTATAGTAGTTATGTCATCATCTATTTTTGATATAAATTGTTGTGCTAAATTTTTCTCTTTATAAAGGTTGTTTTCTTGTAATATTGTTTGTATTTGTTCTATTTTAGACATTAAAATATCATCTTGTTTTATGTTTTCTAATATTTGTATAATCAGATTATTAAATTGTTCTTTTGCTAAAGTTAAGATATAAGCATTTGTTTTTACACTTTCATCATCTATTGAAATTACTTGATTGCTTTGTTTAGTGAAATTTTTTCTTGAAACATTTTCATTTATAATTGTAAGATATTTTGTTTTTAATGCCTGTTTTTCTTCATCTGAAAACTTAAAAAGACTAGATATGTCATAATCCAAATCAATGCTATCTGGTATATTTTTTAATTCTTCGTTAGTATATCCTGCTCTTTTAAGTACTTCTTTTAAATTTTCACTTTCAATTAATACATATTGATCAAATAAGCCAGTAAATTTTACTCCATTAATGTTACCTTCTTGTATATATTGTGCTTCTGCTATATTTTCTTGCTCTTTTAATAAATTTATGTCTTTATAACTATATTCATTTTCTTTGTCTGTTTGTGCGTCTATTTGTATTTCTAATTGGTTAATTGAGTTTTGTATGTCTTCATCATTTACTGTTATTTGTGTTTGAGTTGTATATTTGTCTTGCTGTAATAATTCTCTTATTTGGCTATGTCCTATATCTTGATAAATTGATTCAACATTTTCTAAGCTTTGCTGCATATATTTTGTAAATAAATTCATATTTGATTTAAACATGTCTGTATTAATATACAAAGCAACTAACATTCCTAAAATCAATGATACTACAATTATAATTGATATGATTAAAAGCATTCTTCTTTTTTTCCTTGGCATCATTTTTATTTTCCTCCCCTTTAAGTTCATTATAATGTTTTATAGTTTTTTTATCAAGTATTTGCTTTTAATTTTTTCTTTGTTTTACTGCTTCATATATGATGATGCCAGCTGATACAGAAGCATTAAGAGATGTTATTTTCCCCTTCATTGGAATTTTTACTAAGAAATCACAATTTTTTGTAACCTTTTGGCTCATTCCGCTTCCTTCACTTCCAATTACTATTGCAATTGCTCCAGTTAAATCTTGATTATAATAATATTGATTTGTATTCATGTCAGTTCCACAAATCCATAGTCCTTCTTTTTTTAATTGTTCTATTGCATCAGATATATTTGTTACTCTTGCAATTTTCATGTGTTGTACCGCTCCTGCTGATACTTTATTAACAGTGCTATTAACACATGCCGCTCTTCTTTTTGGTATAATAATTCCATGAACGCCGGCTGTTTCTGCCGTTCTTATTATTGCTCCCAAATTATGAGGGTCTTCAATTCCATCTAAAATTAAAATAAATGGTTCTTCTTTTCTTTCTTTTGCAACTTTTAAAATGTCTTCTATGTCGCAATATTCATAAGGTGGCACAAGAGCAATTACTCCTTGATAATTTGGAGTTGTTGACATGTCATCCATTTGTCTCTTTTCCTTTTGTACAACAATTATTTTACGTTCTTTGGCTAAACTGATAATTTTATGAATTGAACCATGTTTTTCGCCTTTAGTTACAAATATTTTGTTTATGTCTTTCCCACTTTCTATAAGTTCTAATACTGCATTTCTTCCTTCTATTTGATCATCATAAATTCTTTTTTCATCCATTTACTATTTTCTCCTATTTTTATTCATCATCTAATTTCAATACTGATAGAAATGCCTCTTGTGGTATGTCCACATTGCCAATTTCTCTCATTTTTTTCTTTCCTCTTTTTTGTTTTTCCAATAGTTTTTTCTTTCTTGTAATATCTCCGCCATAGCATTTTGCTAGCACATCTTTTCTCATTGCTGATATAGTTTCTCTTGCTATTATTTGACCTCCTATTGCAGCTTGAATTGGTATTTTAAATAGTTTTCTTGGTATTACTGTTTTTAGTTTTTCTACCATTTTCTTGCCTCTGTCATATGCACTATCTTTGTGTACGATGAAACTTAATGCATCAACTGGTTCTCCATTTATGTGAATATCTAATTTTACTAAGTTTGACTTTCTATATTCTTTAAATTCATAGTCTAATGAAGCATATCCTTTAGTTTTAGATTTTAAGTTATCAAAGAAATCATAAATTATTTCATTTAGTGGAATGTCATAGACTAATGTAACTCTATTTTCATCTAAATATTTCATGTCAATGTACACTCCACGTCTTCTTTGACACAATTCCATGATATTTCCTACATATTCTTTTGGTGTTAATATGTTTGCTGTTACATATGGTTCTTCAATATATGATATTTCTTGTGGTTTTGGCAGGCTCTCTGGATTGTATATTTCCATTACTTCTCCATCTGTTTTATGTACACGGTAAATAACAGATGGTGCTGTTGTAATAAGTCCTAAATCAAATTCTCTATCTAATCTTTCTTCAATAATTTCTAAATGCAGTAGTCCTAAAAATCCACAACGAAATCCAAATCCCAATGCAGCTGATGATTCAGCTTCATATTCTAAGGCTGCATCATTTAATTTTAACTTTTCTAATGCCTCTTTTAATGCTTCATATTGACTTCCATCCATTGGATATAAACCACAATAAACCATTGGTGTTACTTTTTTATATCCTTTTAACGGTTTATCTACTGGATTTTCTTTTAAAGTTATTGTGTCTCCTACATGTATGTCTGATAAATTTTTTATACTTGCTACAATATATCCAACTTCACCTGCTTTGATTTCTTGTGTTGGCATGTATGTTCCTGGTAAAAAATACCCCACTTCTGCAACTGTAAAGGTTTTATTTGTTGACATCAGCTTAATGTCATCCCCTACTTTTACTTTGCCATTTACTACTCTTACATGTGCTACTGCTCCTTTGTAATTATCATAGTATGAGTCAAATATTAAGCAGGATGTTTTTTCATTTTCATCGCCTTTTGGTGCTGGTATGTCTGTGACTATTCTTTCTAATACCTGTTCTACGTTTAATCCAGATTTGGCTGAAATGCATGGTGCATCTTCTGCTGGTATTCCTATAATGTCTTCAATTTCATGTTTTACCTTTTCCACTCTTGCATTTGGTAAGTCAATCTTGTTTAATACTGGTAATATTTCTAAATTGTTATCAATTGCTAAATATACATTTGCTAATGTTTGTGCTTCTACTCCCTGACTCGCATCCACAACTAATATTGCTCCATCACATGCTGCTAAACTTCTGGATACTTCATAATTAAAGTCAACATGTCCAGGAGTATCAATTAGATTAAATGTGTACTCTTGTCCATCTTTGGCTTTGTATATCATTCTTACAGCTTGTGATTTTATTGTTATACCTCTTTCTTTTTCGATATCCATGTTGTCTAGTACCTGACTTTCCATTTCTCTTTTTGATAATACTCCTGTCATTTCTATTAATCTATCTGCTAATGTTGATTTTCCATGGTCTATGTGTGCTATTATACTAAAGTTTCGTATATGTTCTTGATTCATACTTCCTCCGTTTTTTATTTTATATTTGTTATTTTAGCATAAACTGTATTATTGGTCAATTAATATTCTATACCTTCGCATAAATTATATACTTTTTGATATCCAAGCTTTTCTAATTGTTTTTGTGCTTTTTGACTTCTATGCCCTGTACTACAATAAACAATAATTAACTGTGATTTGTCCTGTAACATAGTACTATGCATTTTCTTTATGTCATATTCTGGCAATGAAAAAGCACCTTCTAAATGCCCTTCTTCATATTCTTGTGGGCTTCTGACATCTAATAAAATGGCTCCTTGTTTTATCAATTTCTCTAATTGTTCTCGATTAATGTCTGTTCTACAACAGCAACGGTTTCTATTTAATATATATCTAAATTTGTGTAACATTTTTCATTCTCCTCTATTTTATTATATGCTTTTTTGACATTTTTCGTCAGTTTTTTCTTCCTTTTTTACCATTTTATTACAACAATGTTTCAAATGCATTACATTTATGTTTCCTATTCGTTTTTATGTTTCCTATTTTTTTGATGAATTTTATTTTTTGGTGTTGATTTTTGCGTGTGGAAACTGTGGATAACTTTGTGAATAACTTTAAATTGCTTGTTTTTAATCCATAAGTTGTTCACAGTTTCTTTTGGTTTCTATAATATTTTTGTTTTTCTTTTACTTCTGTTACTCTTTATGTGTACCTTTTTTCGTTTGCTGCAAAAAAATGGAAAAAGCCCAAAACAATTTGCAAGAACAAATGTCTTAGACTTTTACTTTTTCTTCCATATAACATAATATATTAAAAGTATATCCAATATATAATAGCAATCGCCTCTAATATTGTAATAAAAGGAAAACCTATTACAAAGTTAAGTTTTTGAGTTTTATGTCTAAACATGTACATTCCAGCTGTAGTTCCAATTCCACCTCCAAGTGCAGTAACAAGAAATAAAGTCTTTTCTGGTATTCGCCATGCTCCTTTTTCTGCTTTTCTTTTGTCTAACCACATAATAAAAAGTCCAAATAAATTTATTATTAATAGGTAAATTAGAATATTTTGTATTGTAAATATGTCTTCTATATTGATACTTTTTTGCTGAAACATCTTCGTTTTCCTTTCTTTTTTAAATCATTTGTTTTATTTTGCTCTATTTATAATTTTATCTTGACGATAGGATTCTATTTTAAATTCATTTTTCTTGTCAAATTTTATTTGAATCACTTTTGTAAAGTTATCCTTACATGGTGCGCCATATTCATTGATTACCATGCTTGCTTTGTATTGATTTAGTGTATCAAATATATTCATAAATCCCATTCCTGTTCCACCATTGTCAGCATGAGTTGTACTTGGCTTTATTCCTAAGTTTGCTAAAGTTTCTAGTTCAAATTCAATTCCAGAATCATATACATATAAACTATATATGTCGTCTATTATTCCTAATCTTACTAAAATACTTTTATTTGTATTTTCTGAATAATTAATTGCAATTATAGCATTCTTTATTAAATCTGCTAGTAAAATTTCTAGCTTCTCTTTGCTTATGTAATTGTTCGTCATGTAGTGTATATTCCCATTTATTTGAAGTTGAAAGTCTATTTTGCTTTTTATACATTCTGATTGCATGTAAGCTAACATGTCATCTATGTCTGGTATGTCCGTTTTTGTTAATTCCATAATTGTTTCTTGTTTTATGTCTTTTGCTATGTTTTCTATTCTGTCTTTTAAATCTATGTCACTTGCTACTTCTGTGTTTAACATTAGTTGGTTTAGCTTGTATTCTAGTGATCTTTGTTTGTGTGCTATTGAATGGCTTGTCTTACTAAAACTTAAATTTTCTTTTTCTAACTTTTCTACTTCTTCTTTTTTCTCGGCTAGTTCTTGTTTGGTTTCGTTTAAGTCTTGGATTAGTAGTTTTTGTTTGTAGTAAAGTTGTATAAATTTTTGAATTGTAATTATTAACATTATAGAAAATATAATTAAGCCAATGCCAAAATTTCCAGTAATTTTTTCCTTATAGTTTTCTGCTATTATTGCAACTAAAAATAATATAATTATACTTATATTTAAAATTAATACATCAAAATATTCATTTATCAATTTTTCTTTTAGAAAGCTAAAACCTTTGTTGAATTTTTTAATTTTAAAAAATAGAAAAATTATTGGAAAATATATTATTACAATACTAATAAATGCAATATAATTATTTCTTATATTTATAATTCTATCTGGTAAATAACTTAATGCCGCCGAAACCGTAAATAATATATAATTAATACTTAAACATATTGTTGTTATTAAAATATAATAACCTATATTACTCTTGTTAAATTTTGAAAAGACTATCGATAGCAATATTATTAAGCATACCGTGCTGTTCATAACATTTGACAGCTTTCTAAAAACTCCACAAATTATTGAAATAATAACTATAATTAAAAAATTTATTATTACATTATTTTTTATATTTGCATTTTTGGATACCGCATAATAAGTCCCTAAACTTATACATAATATTTTCATAATATATATAATAATGTCGTTTTCTTCTAATCCCATACTATAATATTTCATTTTTTCTCCTTTTAATTCCTTATTAAAATTATACACAAAAAAATAAAGATAATCAATATACTTTTAATGTATATGACTACCTTTATATGTTTGGTTTTTTATTATTTAATTATCCTAGCCAACGGCTTATCCAATGCCAAAAATCTTCCCACCACTCCATGCTTTCACCACCTTTTTCTAGTTCGTTCATCTCCTTGATGTCAATAAAAAAATACCATTTATTACTTTCAAATAAGTGGTATTTTTTAATAGAAAAACATGGTTAAAAATAGAAAAATCTAGCACTTTTAATACTAGATTATTTTCTTTATTTTATCTGCATAATAATATATAAACTCCATTGGTGTAGGTATTCCAGTTTCATAATTTACTTTAGCTGTATAATAAGTTGTTAAATCTTCAATAGATGAAACTCTCCATGCATGTATTATTGCATTTTGTATGCCATTAGTAATTGTATTACCTGATTTCTTATATACATTAGTTAAATGACGAATTACATTTGTATCTGTCCCTCCGTTTTCTATTAGATATAAGATTGCATCATGTATATATTGCCTTCCTTTCATTTTTGCTGTTACACCTATCAAATCCATTTCATGATAAATACAATCTGATATTCTATTTTCGTTTTCTTTCAATTCTTCCTTTAAAATTTCAACAGTTTGTTTTGGAGTTATCTCTCTTAAATTAATAAATTTATTTAAAACATAATCAGCTGAATAGTTTGGATGGTCTTTATATAAAATTAATTCTACTCCTTCTCTATGTAAAATATCATAAGTTCTTTTTGCATTAATATGTGTGGTTACTATAATTATTGGTTCATAGTTCAGATTTAACTTTTTTAGATTTGATAGAAACTCTAAAGCATCTGTACTGCCTGTTGTGCTATTGTTTAATTCAATATCTAATACTATTCCTTCTGGGTGTTTCAGTTTTACATATTTTAAGCCTTCTGCATCAGAATCCGTCAGAGCCACTAGTTCTATATCTTTTCTATTTTTGATACAGTTAAGAAAATTATTACAATCTTGTACATCATCTTCAATTATTAGTATTTTCATAGGTTTCATTTCCATTTTTTTCACTCCTGTTCTCTTCATAGTTATACTATACCATAGTTTCTTATAAAACACCACATTTGAATAAAATATTTTTCTACTTTATTGTTAATTTTTTCCTATAAAATGAACAAAAAATGCGAGGAGTCATTATGATGAATATGAATAGTAGTATTAATAATATAGACATAGAAAAACTAGACCAAATCGAAAGGGGTAAAAGAATTAAATATATTCGTGAGAATGAATTGAACATGAATAAAGCCCAATTTGCAAAAGAAATTGGAATTTCTGGTCAATTTCTAGGATTAGTAGAAGATGGTAAAGGAAATTTAGTTTATAAAAGTATTAAAAAGCTAAAAGATTTAAGCGGTCATTCTGCTGATTATATTTTGTATGGTCTTGATGATAGTATTATAGAAAAAACTAAAAAATGTCTACAAGATTATTCTGAAAGCCAAATTATAAATTCAATTGAAACAATAAAAAAAATTGCTATTTTTTTAAAAAATATATAGCAATTTTTGTTCATATTTATCATTCAGCGTACAAATTGCTTATTAACCATCAAGTAACCAATCTAGTACATTTATTTTTTTTATTCCGTCGAAATCTGCATCTAAATCATCATCTAATGTTAAGATGT
>CANQES010000061.1 GCA_947595555.1 uncultured Clostridia bacterium
AGCCAGTAGTTCCAGATAAAGAAAAAGTAATTGAAAGTTTTAAAAAATTATCAGAGCATATTGGAGTAAATTCTATTGGTTGGAGATATGATCCAATATTTATTGGAATGGGATATAATATAGAAAAGCATATAGAAGAATTTGAAAAAATGGCTAAACAATTAAAAGGATATACCAAAGATGTAACAATTAGTTTTTTAGATTTATATGAAAAGGTAAAAAGAAATGCACCTGATATTAGACCACCTACAAGAGATGAGGCAATACAAATAGGAAAAGCATTTGCAAGAATAGGAAAAGAAAATGGAATGACAATTCATAGTTGTTGTGAAAAAACATATCTTGCTGAATATGGTATTGATTGCAAAGGTTGTATGAGCCAAGAAATAGTAGAAAAAGGAATAGGAACAAAATTAAATCCACCAAAAAGAAAAAGCCTTCGAGAAGATTGTAATTGCTTAATGGGAAATGATATAGGAGCATATAATACTTGTGGGCATCTATGTAAATATTGTTATGCTAATGCAAATGCTGGTCTAGTTAGAGAAAATATGAAAAAGCATATTCCTACATCTCCATTTTTAATTGGTGGAAATGAAGAAGGCGACAAAATCCACGATGCAAAACAAAAGAGTTGGAAAACAAATAAAGATGAACAGATTAGTTTGATATAATCATACTTTGAAGGCTTTTTAGAATATAGAATACCATAAACCAGAAAAAGAAATAGATGAGTGGATAGAAAAAATTTAAATTGATAATAAATATATATATTTTCTGTAACTAAACTGTAAAAAACATTTAATATTCCTGACATACAAAGAAATTATTTTTATAGTATAATAAAATAAGATTATACCAAGGAGAATGATTTATGAGTATAGAAACAGATTTAAAAAAAGATGGAATTGAAGTGATAGAGCCTTTAGATACTTTAAAAATCAACTCAATAGCAAAAAACATATCACAAAAAATTTGTGAAACATTTCCAGAATTTAAACTAAACCAAAATGAGCTATTTATTCGTTTATCACGTTTAAACATGTACAAAGCAAAAATGCCAGAGGGAATGGCAGAGGCAAATTACTTTTATAGAAATACATCTATATATTTTAATGAACATATTGCCAATGAAGACTTAGAAGAATTTGCAGTTCATGAATGTATTCATTACATACAAGAAGTAAAAGATAAAAGAAACTACTTAATAAGAATGGGGCTTTGTGATTACACAGAATTTAAAATTTACGGATTAGGACTAAATGAAGCGGCAGTTCAATTGATGTCGTCAAAAATTAATGGAATTCCAAAAGAATACGTAAAATATTTTGGTATTAGTTTTGAAACAATAAGTCCATCATATTATCCATTAGAATGTTGTTTAGTAAATCAGTTAGCATACATAACAGGTGAAGACATTTTATTTGAAAGTACGATAAAAAGTAATGATAATTTTAAAAAAGTATTTTCAGAATTAACATCTCCAAAAGTTTTTATGGCGATTCAAAATGCAATTGATGACATTTTATATCATGAAGAAGACATCATAAAACTAAATAACAAAATAGCCCAAGTAGATGATAGAAACAAAAGAATTGATGGAATGTTGAAAAAAATTGACGAATTAAAAAATGAAATCACATTAACATTTATGAGAACACAAAATCTTATAATTTCCAGTTATTTTGACAGTAGTTTTGAAAAGATTTCGAACTTAGAGGAGTTAGAAAAATATAGACAAAAATTATATACATTTAGAGATTATCTAGGATTTACAGAAGGCTATAGCTTTTTCAATGATTACTACGTATCAAAAATGGAAAAATTAGAAGAAAAATATAATTTGCTAGAAAATGGACATTATGAAACAGCATTAAAAGTAATTACCAAAAAAGAAAATGTATTAATACGTTTTTTGAAGGCACTAAAAAAATTAATTTTTGGTACTACAGAAGAAAAAGAAAATATTTCATAACATAAAAAAGTCATCAAAAATATATTGATGGCTTTTTTATACGATGCAATTAATTATTTAACAAATATATAGCTAAATTTAAAAATGATGCAAAAATAATCCATATAAGATAAGGTATTTGTAGCAATCCAGATATCTTATTTTTCTCATAAAAATTTACAATCATAACAAACACTAAAAAAATAAGCAATAAAATCCAGAAAAAAGAAAACAATCTCCACTCAAAAACAAAAAAGAATATAGACCATAAAGCATTAACACCTAATTGTAAAAAATATATAAAATTAATCTTAGGAGTTGTTAAATCATTACTTTTTAATATTCCATAAGATACGCCCATAAGGATATATAAAAATGTCCAAACAATTGGAAATACAATACTTGGAGGAGCAAAAAACGGCTTTTGCAAAGAATTATAATCCAAAAATTGTGATAAAATAATTCCTACAACTCCACCTATCAAGACAGGAAGAAAAATAGATTTTATATAAATACCAATTTTATTCATTATGAAACACCTCATTTAATGCTATGATATTAATAAAAAAATATTCAAATAATTCATATTTTTAATATTTTTGTAAATACTAATATTATAAATTTAATATTAGCAAATACTTTAAAACTAAAATTAGTATGTATTTGTAGGGAATGGAGTGTTATTATGGAAAATCAAAATTTAAACATTTTAGATGAAGTAAACAAAGGAGCTACTATGGGAATGGATGCAATTTCCTATGTATCAGAAAAAGCTTCAGATGAGCAATTTAAAAAAGTTTTAGATGTTGAATACAACAAATATAAAGATATATCGCAAAGAGTAAATGACTTATATAGCAATTATACGGACAAAGAACCTCATGAAACAAATGCTATGACAAAAATGATGACATGGTATGGAATTCAGATGAAAACAATGACAGATGATACTACTTCTAAACTATCAGAATTATTAATGCAGGGGACAAACATGGGAATTATAGAAGGCAGACGTTTAATTAATCAAAATGAAAATGCTGCTCCTGATGTAAAAAATATTTTAAATGACTTTGTCGTTATGCAAGAAGATAGTGTGGAAACATTAAAAAAGTATTTATAATTAAACTTTAGTATAAAAAACGAGACTAAAACTTAAAGTCACGTTTTTTTATTTTATTTTCTAACCTTTCTAACTCTAACTGAGATAATTCCTTTACTGAAAAATAATCGCCATGACTAATACAAGATATAATGTGTTTTAAAAAATTAATATATTCTTCATTGCTTTCCATATTTTTCCATTCCTTTTAACTTTTATTTTTTCATGCTCTAAGAATATGTTTTATTTTTACTGGTAATACTAATAGTGTGAGTAACGTTTCACACATGATATCATATTTAAGTTACAAAATCAAGCATTTTCAAAATATTTAATGTCATTAAATTTCATTATTATCATAGTTTTAATGTGTTCAACATTTTAATTCGTCTTGTTATACTAATATTAGCATTTTTAATGCATGGAGGTACGAAATGAGTTCAGTTTCAAAATCTGACATAGACAAAAACTTTGGGAAAATATTAAGGGATTTCCGAATAAAAAATAATTTAACACAAGAGCAATTATCTGAAAAATTAGGAATATCCTTAAAATATATTTCAAGAATTGAAAATGGAAATAATGGTGTAAAAACTCAAACACTAATCAATTATATGAACATTTTGGGGATTACGCCAAACACTCTATATGCTTCTTTTATATCTGAAAAAGAAGCAGCTAAAAATGTAGAAATTTCCGAAAAAATGAATACACTTTCCAATGAAAAAAAAGAATTTATAAGTTCAATTATTGATTTATTAAAAGAATTGGACTAATAAAATGCGGATTTGGGGACGGCCCCAAAATCCGCATTTTCTATTCTTGCCAAAAGGCTTTATAAGTTTCATAAGCAGAATAAATATCATATTTACTAGTTACTTCATAAGGAGCATGCATAGACATAACAGGCACTCCGCAATCAATAACATCGGTTCCTTTATTTGCTAAAATGTAAGCAATAGTACCGCCTCCGCCGATATCAACTTTTCCTAATTCAGTTAACTGATAATGAATATTATTTTTTTCCAACACATTTCTTACCCATGCTACATATTCTGCATTAGCATCTGATGCACCAGCTTTACCTCTAGAACCAGTATATTTTACTAAAGCAATTCCTCTTCCTAAAAATCCAGCATTAGTTTTATCAGATACAGAAGCATAAATTGGATCAAAAGCTGCATCTACATCTGAAGACATCATTTTTGAAAAACAAAATACTTTATCCAATAAATTAGGTTTATTTATTCCTAATTTATTTAAAATTTCTGATATAAAGAAGTCAAACATATGAGATTCCATTCCAGTATTTCCCATACTGCCAATTTCCTCTTTATCTGATAAGATACACACGGCTGTATTTTTTACATTTTGTAATTCCATCATAGCAGCAAGAGAAGTATAAGCACATACTTTATCATCTTGACCATATGCAGCTACCATACTTTCATCAAATCCCATACTTCTTGCCTTAAATGCTGGCACTAACTCTATTTCTGAACTAGAAAAATCTCGTTCTGTTATACCATATTTTTGATTTAAAATATTTAAAATATTTAATTTTACTTTCTCTGTCACTTTTTCATCTTGATAAGGAATACTTCCAATCAACAAATTTAAATCTTCACCATCAATTCCATTTTTTAGTTTTTTCTCCATTTGTTCTTGAGCTAAATGTGGCAATAAATCAGTAATAGTGAAAATAGGGTCATTATCATCTTCGCCTATATTTATCTCTATTTTTTCTCCATTTGTTTTTACAATAACACCGTGAATACTTAAAGGAATTGTTGTCCATTGATATTTTTTAATACCACCATAATAATGTGTTTTAAAATAAGCAAGATTTGTATCTTCATACAATGGATTAGGCTTTAAATCTAATCTTGGCGAATCTACATGAGAGCCAATAATATGCATACCATTTTCGATAGATTTTTCACCAATAATAGCTAAATACATACTTTTATCTCTATTAACAAAATAAACTTTATCACCTGGCTTCAATGTATCAAATTCTATAATATCCTTATACCCATGACTATCAGCTAAAATTTTAGCCTGCTTTATAAACTCTCTTTCTGTTTTTGCGGTATTTAAAAAATCCATATAATCTTTAGACATTTTAAAAATGTCATCTTTTTTAGATTCATTCACATCTTTCCAACCAGTTTCTTTCTTATTAAAAAGCTTTTCTTTAAGTTCTTCTCCCATTTTATCATTCCTTTCTTTTTTTGTTCAATTTTATCACATCATTATTTATTTTTCCAGTTTTTTTATAATTTATTCCTAAAAAATGGTTATACTAATTTTAGGAGGTACAAAAATGAACTCATTATGGTTAGAAACAGTTAAGAAAGCAAGAGACTTTTCATCTCTTTCTTATGATATAGAAACAGACATATGTATAATAGGAGCAGGAATTTTTGGACTCACATGTGCTTATTATTTAAGTAGATTGGGTTTTAAGGTTGTTGTTTTAGAAAAAGATGGCATTGGTGAAAAATCAACAGGACATACAACGGCTAAAATAACAAGTCAGCATGGGCTATTTTATGATTATTTAATTCAAGCTTATGGAAAGAAGACGGCATCTTATTATTTAGAAGCAAATGAAAAGGCAATTGAAAATATTAAGCAAATTATCGATAAGGAAAAAATTAAATGTGACTTTGAATATCAAAATAGTTATGTTTATACCACTAAAAAATCAGAAGTAAGAGCTATAAAAAAAGAAGTATCTGCAGTCGAATCACTTGGATATCCTTGCGAATATGTTACAAAAACAGGCTTGCCATTTGACATTGAAGGGGCAATCTGCTTCAAAAATCAGGCACAATTGAATCCTATAAAATATTTATATGGATTATGCGATAGTATTATCAACTATGGAGGGCACATTTATACACATTCTGTTGCTACGAATGTAGAAAAAAATAATGATGATATGTATGTAACTTATACTGATACTAATACAGTCAAAAGCAAATATGTAATAATTGCAACACACTATCCATTTATTAATTTCCCAGGATTATATTTTACAAAAATGTATCAGTCTACATCCTATCTAATTGCTGTTGATACTAAAAAAACACTTTTTAATGGAATGTATATTAATTTTACAAATCCTATTTTTTCTTATCGTACAGCTAAATACGAAGGAAAAGAGTTATTAATCGTTGGAGGCGGAGATCATAAAACTGGGCAGCCTTCATGTTATCAAGATACTTATGGGATTTTAGAAAAAGAAGTTAAAAAATATTATCCTGATAGTGAAGTTTTATTTCGTTGGAATACAAGAGACTGTATGTCTTTGGATAAAATTCCATATATAGGCACATATTCTAATCTAATGCCAAATGTTTATGTAGGTACTGGTTTTAAAAAATGGGGAATGACATCTTCAAATGTTGCAGCAAATATTATTGTTGATAAAATCTGTGGTAATAAAAATAAATATGAACATATTTTCCGCTCTTCCCGTATAAAACCTATTAAAAATAGGGATGAAATGAAAAATATGATTGTCCAATCTACTAATTCACTATTTTTCGAAAAATTAAAACGTGCTAACATGGATTTTGATAAAATTGAAAATAATTCAGGTAGTATTATAGAAGTAAATAGTCAAAAAGTAGGTATTTATAAAGATTCTGAAGGCAAAATCTATGCTGTAAAGCCTATTTGTACGCATTTGGGGTGTTTGCTTTCTTGGAATGATGTTGATAAGACTTGGGATTGTCCTTGCCATGGGTCACGTTTTGATTATAAAGGAAAGAATTTATATGACCCCGCATTTAAAGATTTAGACATATATGAAGTATAGTACGAAAACATGTAAGAAAAACTGAAATAATATCTTACAACATCTTGACATAATTCAAGCACATTGATAGAATAGCCAATAAGAGAATACTAAATATAAAAAAGGACATAATAACAAAAGAAAGTGGAGGAATGAGAAAATGAGGAAAAACAGAGGAATAACATTAATAGCATTAGTGATCACGATAATAGTATTATTAATTTTAGCAGGAGTAAGTATAGCAACATTGCTTGGAAATAATGGAATATTAAATCAAGCAGAAAAGGCAAGAGTAGAAAACAGAGGAGCAACAGTAGAAGAAGAATGCAACTTGTGGAAAACAAATAAAAAAATGGATAGTCAAACAGCACAAGGAACAGCGCAAACATTAGAAGGATTATTAGATAGCTTAGAAGAAAGAAGCTTAATAACAGCAGAAGAAAGAGCAACAATAGAAGAAACAGGAGACATAACAATAGGAAGTAGAACAATAGATTTTGGAAAAGAAGAACCACCAGTAAAAGTACCAGCAACCGTAGAAGAGGCAATAACAAGTAAGCATATATATCAAGAAAATGAAAATAGAGAAATAAAAGATGCGTATGGAAACAAAGTAAAAGTACCAGCAGGATTTAAAGTTGTAGAAGGAGAAAATGTAACAAAAGGAGTAGTAATAGAAGATGCAACATATGAAAATACACAAGGAAGTCAATTTGTATGGATACCAGTAGGAACAATTTATACAGATGAAGCAAAAACAGGAGATAATGCTAAGTCAATAAACTTAAATAGATATACATTTGCAGAAGATGGCACACCAACACCACATAATCAAGAGACTATAGAGAGTTGTTTTCAAGAATTAAAAACATCAGACAAAGAAAACGCAACAGCTAAGGAAAGTGTGTATGATGCATTTACAGTAAAACAAGCTAGTGAAAAAACGAAAGTAGAAGAAGCAGGAGGATATTATATAGGAAGATATGAAGCAAGAGTAGAAGGATATACGGAGAAGAAAACAAGTAATAGTGCTAGTGATAAAAATTGGACAGGATATACAGGAGGAAAATTAGTAGAAAAGCCAAATGAACAAGTATTTAATTATATAACACAAAACAAGGCAACAGAGTTATGTAAAAGTATGTATCAGTCAGATACATTTGAAAGTGATTTAATGAATAGTTATGCATGGGATACGGCAATAGTATTTTTACAAACATTTGATGATAGAAGTTCAGAAGCGAAAATAAAACAATATTCACAACAAAATAGCTTAAATACAGACAACGTAGCAGATAAAGGAACAAATAAATTAACTGATAATACTAAACAAGATGTAATATGTAATATCTGGGATATGGCAAGTAATTGTTTAGAATGGACGACAGAAACCAATAGCAATTCCAGCGGTACGTGTGTCGCTAGGGGAGGCCACTATGGTCTCA
>CANQES010000062.1 GCA_947595555.1 uncultured Clostridia bacterium
CACAAGATTTCTCTATGAGATATATGCTAATTGATGGGCATGGAAACTTCGGTTCTGTTGATGGTGATGGAGCAGCAGCCATGAGGTACACAGAAGCAAGAATGGCAAAAATTTCAGAATACATGTTGACAGACATTGAAAAAAACACAGTAGATTTTATGCCAAACTATGATGATAGATTGCAAGAACCAACTGTATTACCAGCAAGAATACCAGCTCTTTTAATAAACGGATCTTCAGGAATTGCAGTAGGAATGGCAACTAACATACCACCTCACAACTTAACAGAAGTAATTAATGGAATAATTAAAATTATTGATGAAGATGAAGTATCTGATGAAGACTTAATGAGTGTTATTAAAGGACCTGATTTCCCAACAGAAGGAATTATATTAGGAATAGAAGGAATTAAAGAAGCATACAAAACGGGAAAAGGAAAAATAACTTTACGTGCAGAAACAGACATAGAAGAAATGAGTGGAGGAAAACAAAGAATTATTGTATCATCTCTACCATATCAAGTTAATAAAGCAAACTTAATAAAAACAATTTCAGATTTGTCAAAAGAAAGAAAAATAGAAGGAATTGCAGAATGTAGAGACGAATCTGATAGAATTGACAAAGTAAGAGTTGTTATAGAACTAAAAAGAGATGCTAATGCACAAGTCGTATTAAATCAATTATTTAAACATACACAAATGCAAACAACTTTTGGTATTATTATGCTAGCACTAGTAAATGGAGAACCAAAAATCTTAACATTAAGACATTGTATCGATTGTTATATCGACCACAGGAAAGACGTTATTTTAAGAAGAACACAATTTGAATTAGATAAAGCATTAGCAAGAGCACATATATTAGAAGGATTAAAAATTGCATTAGACAATATTGATGAAGTAATTAATATCATTCGTTCCTCATATGATGACCCAAAAGAAAGATTAATGGAAAGATTTGGACTATCAGATATACAAGCACAAGCCATCTTAGACATGAGGTTAAAAACACTATCAGGATTGCAAAGAGAAAAAATAGATGAAGAATATAATGAATTAATGGCTTTAATTGCACACTTAAAAGATATATTAAATAGTGAAAGATTAGTATTTGACATTATAAAAGAAGAGTTAATTGAAATAAGAAACAAATTTGGAGATGAAAGAAAAACAAAAATCGTAGCAGCAGAAGGAGAAATCGACGTCGAAGACTTAATCAAAGAAGAACAATGTGTTGTAGCACTAACTCATTTTGGTTATATTAAAAGAATGCCAATTGATACATATAAGAGCCAAAAAAGAGGAGGAAAAGGAATTACAGGAATGTCAACAAGAGAAGAAGACTTTGTAAAACAAATCTTTACAGCCTCAACTCATGATGTAATTCTATTCTTCACAAATAAAGGCAAACTATATCGACTAAGAGGATATGAAGTGCCGGAAGCAGGAAGAACAGCTAGAGGAACAGCAATCGTCAACTTATTAAGATTAGATCCAGGAGAAAAAGTTTCAGCTGTTATACCACTTCAAAACTTTGCAGAAGGAAAATACCTATTAATGGCAACTAAAAATGGTATAATTAAAAAGACAGCTTTAAAGGAATACGATTCTACTAGAAAAACAGGACTACAAGGTATTACACTAAAAGAAGATGATGAATTAATTGATGTTAGACTAACAGATGGAGAAGATAATGTTGTATTAGTAACTAGAAACGGTATGTGCATTACTTTTGATGAAAAAGACGTACGTCCAATGGGTAGAGTTTCACAAGGTGTCATTGGAATTCGATTAGACGAAGATGATGAAGTTATCGGAATGGAATCAGTTATTAGCGGTGGAAAAGCAACATTACTTGCAATCACAGAAAATGGATTTGGAAAGAGGACAGAATTAGATGAATATAGAGTGCAAAATAGAGGTGGAAAAGGAGTAATTACTTACAAAATTACACCAAAAACAGGAAAAGTAGTAGGAGTCAAAATTGCTGTCGAAGGTGAAGACGTAATGTTAGTAACTAATACTGGAACTATAATTAGATTAAAAGTAGATGATATTAGCATTCTAGGAAGGTCAACACAAGGAGTTACATTGATGAGAACAAATGACGGAGGCAAAGTAGTAAGCATAGAAATTTTAAATAATGACATAAAAGACATAAATGAAGAATAAAAATAAAAAATCCAACTAAATTTTAGTTGGATTTTTTAAATCTTAAATCATCACCAAAAAAATAAAAAATATCATAATAACCAGCAATTCTGGAACCTATACGCTCTTCATAGTAATTAAAAATATCTTTAATACTTAAATTTGTAGATATAATTGTTTTAGTTATTTTTTGATTCAAATTTAATATTCTAGTATTTAAAATTGTAAATAATTCGCTTAATTTCATGCTATTTAAACTTTCTGTACCCAAATCGTCAATAATTAGTAAATCTACATTTAAAACAGAGTTATATATGTTATCAGCAAAATCTTTTTGACGATTCATTTTGTAATCAATTACACTTTCAAGCAATACAGGAGCTGTTTGATAAAGAACCGTTTTACCTTGTTTTAATAATTCGTGTGCAATACAATTAGACATAAAAGTCTTACCGTAAACCAGTATTGCCAGTAAACAATAAGTTTTTAACATCTGGATTATCAAAGTTATCAACAAAATAAATGCACTTTTGTTTAATATTTTTAATATTTTCACGAGGGGACATATTAAAACGATATTTAGCAACATCTACTTCATTAGAAAAAACATTTTCATTAAAAGTAGAAAAATTTTCTTTATCTAAATTGGCAATATTTGATTTATGAAAAGAAGCATCTAACAATTTTTGCTTTAAACAACTGCACATGCGACTTCCTTCAATGTCATTGAAAACATATCCAGTATCCTTACAAATTGAACATTCATAATGAGGTTGTAAATAATTATCACTTAGATTAGCATTCCTTAAAATAGAAGACTTTTCAAGCTTTAATTGCTCAATTTTGTTACTTAAATCAATGTAAGAAGCATCATTATGTAGTAAAATATTTTTGGCAGTCGAAATTGCAAAATTATTCAATTCGTCGTCAATGTCTTGCAATCTAGGAATAGCTTGATATAATGTCTCTTTTCTTTTCTCTAAATCAAGTTCTGCTTTTCGTTTCTTTTGGTCATATTCTTTTAATAAAGAATTTAAAACTTCATTTGACATTTAAGCCTCCTTATTTACTTGATTTGCGTACAAAAAGTCAAGATTATCATAACTTCTTTGCTGATAATTTGTTTTATTAACTTTTGTCTTTAAATCTTTTACGGATTTTTCTTGCTTTTTACGTTGCTCAATAAAAGCATTGATTTCACTAGGTGTTTTTAGATGTCTGTCATGCCAATCAGTAATTAAATTATTGATATATTCAAAAGTAGGATTTTGCTTTAAAGTAGTACGTTTTAAAGCAATTTCAATAATATTCATATCATACCCAAAATTCAAAACCCAATTTTCTATATAAGCTTCTTCATATTGAGTAAGACCATTATATTTTCCTAATTTTTTAGCAATTGCTTTTTTATATTTATTTAAACTTTCCTGTTTTTCATAATATTGATCTAAATCGTTATATGATTTTATTTTATTATTATACCAAGCCTCTGCAACAGTTTGAACATAATTTCTATGAAGTGCACTATTATTATAACAATAATTAAACAAAGCAATCATAACTTGTTCATCAAATTCATATTTTTTAAACCATAAATCAATATCATTATACCAAGATGGTCCCATAATTCCTTGAAAATACATATTATTAATATGCTCAATAGCTTTTGCTCTTGAATTATTTTTAGCTGTTTGTTCTACTTTTTCTTTAGACATTGTTAAATTAGGGGTATATAAATTGCGAAGCGTAACTTCTTGTAAGTCTAGAACGATATATCCAGTAACTTTTTTTAATAATAAATTATTATCCTCTAAAAATTTCATACCATCATTAATAGTTTTTAGAGGAATATTTAACTTTTTAGATAAATCATTTAGTTTAATATCTTTTCCATATTTTGATAAAAAAACAAGATATAAGTATAGTTTTAAATAGTCACCTGGTAAATTAGATAAATATTCAGAAAAGAAGATATCTGGTATGTTTGTTGCTGAAAATAAAAGTGATTTTTCTTTTTGTTCTAATTTCATTATAATCCCACCCCATTATTGAATAAACTTGGTAATTCACATTATAACTTTTTTAGACAAAAATTTCAAGATGAAAAATTATTTTTTATAAAGAAATAATTTTTGTTTGAACATAAAATGCACAAAGTAATAAAAAACATACAAAATATTTTCTCCATTAAATCCAACAAAGCTAAGTAGAAGTAGTGGAAAACAAAGAATTACAAAAATAAATATTTTAACAGTTAAACTATGACATACAAAATGGACAAACAAAAAAACTAGAGAGTACCATGCCAAATTTACAAAAGCAGTAGAGTAATCAATAACACCAAATAATTTATTTTTAAAATTATAATTTTGTGGAAAAATAAACTTCATTTTTCACCTCCTTTCATTTTAAGAATTAAATCCAACTAAGTTTTTCACATTTTGTGCAATGTCTGTGGAAACTCCTCCTATAAAATCACGAACAAGAGAATTTGTTTTTATTAAAGCATAAATACCACCAAGATAAATAAATTTGGAAAATAAATTATCAGAAGAAAAATCCATAGAAAATAGTATCAATAAAACGATAGCTACAATAATTTGAATAAATAAAAGAGAAAACAAATTACGAAACCACGCTTTAAAAAACCAACTTGTTTTTTCCATTGTTAAAGTCAAAATAGCAAAAGGGGAAAGTAAAACAAATACTTTAATCATAATATATCTAAGAGAATAAGAAAATACTAGATTTAAAAGAGACATACTTAAAGTTCCCTTTATTAAACCATCAAGTGAAAAGATATTAAGAGCATTAGTATCAATAGCTATATTGGTATTTATAGTGCTAATTAATTCAGAAAAGCAGATATTTTTTTGGAATAAATTATGTCCTAAATCACATATTGCAGATGATATGTAACCATTTAAATTTAAAATTATCTCTAATATAAAGAAAGAACAATTCATTCCAATGCCAAATAAAATTAGTTTGAAAATAAAACTAAATGGTGCCTCTGTTTGAGTATATGTAAAATGTGCCATAAGATAACGAATTGAATAATATAAGATAAAACCAAGCAAAAAAGAATTAGCTATTAATAAAATACCATTAGAAGCGGATGTGCCAAAAAGATTTTCAAAGTTTTCATCATATAAAATATCTGAATTAACAAAAGTAATATCATCTAATATAGAATAAAGATTATTATCAATAGAACTAAATAAATTTTCAAAAATAGTGTTAATAGTATTAATAATAGTTTGCGTTACATCTATCGAATTTTCCAAACAAACCTCCTAACTGATGAGTGATTTTATTGCAGATAAAATTAAATCAATGGCTAGAATAAAGGCATAAGAAAACAAAGACCCTTTAATCAACTTTTTTCCTGTTCTAATTTTTTCTTCATCACCAAAACTAAATTTTTTCATAAAAACTCCTGTGCCAACTGCAACAGCAGCTGCTGGAGTAGCTATTTTTAAGAACCATCCTTTAATAGTTTCAAAAGCATCATTAATTTTCGTTACAATTGCTGGATCACCCCATGCAAAAGAAACACAAAAGAATGAGTTTAAAAATAATGTAAATAGCATAATTAAAGACATATAAAAAATTTTTCTCTTCATTAAATTCCTCCTTTCTTAAAATAAGGTAACATTTGTAGTTTTTGTGGGGGATAAATCTTATTCCCATTAGATAAAAATGCAAGTGCAGAAAAAGTTTCTAAATTTTGTGTAAAGAAATTACTTTCAAATATATAATCATTTTGTGAATAAGAACTATAAGTTTCGGAAATATTAGACCCCTCTGAATTTAAAGTATTAGTAATATAGCTAAAATGAGTTTGTTTAGCACTTTCAGAAATGCTTTTCGATGTTCTTTCTTTTTCTTCTTTACCTAACTGCTTTTGAGCTTCTTCGATAGTAAAAATATCATCTGTTCTAAACCAAATTTTGTTAATCAAATTTTGAATAATAACTTTAACTTGAGCTTCATCTTTTAATGTAGCTTTTAAAGATGAATAGCTTTGTGTGCTAACAATATTAATACATTTTGCTTCTCTACTCAATGAAAAAAATTCACTGTCTGATTTGGTTACATATTTATCATATTCGTCACAAATAAAAGCAGAGGTTCTACTTGATGATGTCGATAAATTTGAAATAACTTCAGTTTGAAAATCTAATTTTAGATAAGCCGCAATAATTTTAGAAAGAATATTATACTCAGAAATGTTCATGTTCAAAACGACAATTTTTCCTTGTTGAATAACATCATGAAAACCAGTGAAAGAAAGCTTCTCTACAGGAGCACAAAAAGTGGACATAACATCAAAATCACTTACAAAAGGATTTGTCATTCTAGTGATGTCAGAAACTAAAATTCCCTTCGTACGAGCATCTAAATTTTCAAATTCTTTTTGAAAGAAATTTAAACTCGAATTCAATTCATAAATTTGAGAATGAGAAAGCTTAGAAGTAATGAACAAATTCCTTAGAGTAGCTATTTTTTCTTTATAATAATCAGGTATAGTAATCAGTTTGTGAATCTCTAAAAAAGTAACATAATTATTATTATAGAGTCTACACAACTTAATACATTCTGTTAAAATGTCTTCAGCCTTATCAAGCCAATATGATTCAGTATTATTTTCAGAAAAAAGCAAAAGTATAGTTTTCAAACGATTTGCTAGCACTTGAGGTTTTAAGTTGGGTTTATGTAGGGGATTATAATAAACATTAGATTTTAAAGCAATAATAATCAAGTCTTTTTCTAAATTGTATTGCTTAGCATATTTTATAACTTGCTGATAATAATTACCTTTCACATCCAAAATTAACATTCCTATTTTTTTATCTTGGTGCAAATGATTAAACTCTAATAATTGCCTAGTAAATGGGTACATTGCACTAGAAGTTTTGCCAGAGCCAATTGTTCCAGTAATAAGAAAATTTTGATAAAGACCAGATTCAGGAAGAAAAATATTTTGATTTGCCTTATTTTTTCCAATTAATAAAGATAAATCATCTTTATTAGAAGAAAAAGATTGGCTAACTTTTTGAGTAGATGACGAATTTTTAAAGAACGAAAAGTGCATAAGAACTCTAGTATATATAGAATGACATAGAACGATATTAGAAAAGACAAAACATATGATATATAGAACCTTTAACGCTTCCCACAACTGGGGATTTTTAGAACAAATATCAAATGGATGAATGCCATAAGTAATAATAATTTCTTTTGCAGAGAAAATGGGAAAAAAGAAATAAAAAGTAACATAACTAGAACAAAGAAGACATAGAACGAGAAAAATAGCCTCTTTTAAGTATCTTATTAGAATACGAAAACCTCCTTTTAAAATGAATTTTTTTTGATTTTTAACTTAGAACCTTGCTTATTATGGAAAAAGATGATATCAAAAAACGTATAAAGTGAATACAAAGTGATAAAAAGATAGATAATAAAAGTAAGAAAGAATAAATCGATTAATTTAATAATGTCACCACCTTTCTTGAGTTTTGTACATCATACAATATTTTTTTCGATTTGTCTATACTTTTTCAAAAAAATATGCTAAAATATGGTTGACTTTAAGATATAAGGCAAACATGTAAAGTTAGATAGGAGGGATTTTAATGAAATTTAATAAAGATACAAGAATAGGAGAAGTATTAGAAAAAGCACCAGAAAAAGCTGACATTTTATTAGACGCTGGTATGCACTGCTTAGGATGTCCAGCATCTCAAATGGAAACTCTACAAGAAGCTTGCGACGTACATGGCATTGATGTAGAAGACATTTTAGAAAAATTAAATGCATAATTTGGAGAATTTGAGAGAGGATTTGGAAAAAGAGAGGAATTGGGGAGGAATTGGGGACGGCCCCATAATCCTTATTAGTTAAAATATGTTAACAATATAAAATTTAATAAGGATTATGGGGCCGTCCCCAATTCCTCCCCAATTCCTCTCTTTTTCCAAATCCTCTCTTCCCAAAATC
>CANQES010000063.1 GCA_947595555.1 uncultured Clostridia bacterium
TGAGCTATCCGCGACTCGAACGCGGGACAACTTGATTAAAAGTCAAGTGCTCTACCACCTGAGCTAATAGCCCAAATTGTGCATTTGTATTCACAACGCCTTTATATATTACTATATTTTTGCAATAATGTCAATACATTTATTAAAATTTTTTGTTTTTTGTCTAATTTGCATAAAATTATTGACTATTTTCCATTTTTGCTATATGATATTATAGATTAACTTTAAACAGAAATGAGGAATTTTAAGTATATGTTATGTTCAGAATGTAATCAAAACCCAGCTATACTCTTTTATAAAAAAATAGAAAATGGCAAAGAATCAATGGAAGGATATTGTTATGAATGTGCAAAGAAAAAAGGAATTAATCCAACTGAAGTATTAGCACATCAAAATGACATTTTATCTAAAAACAACGTAAATTTAGCTGATATGACAAAACAATTTGAAACTATCTTTAAAGACTTAGCAGAAAACATCAATTTAGACGACATTGAAAATATAGAAGGTGCAATTACCTTTGAAAGTGCAAATCCAAATGATGACTCTGAAGATGCACCCAAAATAGCAGGTGCTGCCATTCCACTAGGTTCTATTTTTACAAACATGTTTCATACGCCAAACAATAAAGATAAACAAGAACAAGAAGAACCAATTGGTGGTAGAAAAAAAGTCAAAGTCGAAAAAAAGAAAAATATAAAGCAAAGTAAAAAGAAAAAATTTCTTGATACTTATGGAACCAATTTAACTAATAAAGCAAAGAACAATGAATTAGATATCGTCATTGGGCGTGACAAGGAAATTCAAAGAATTGTTCAAATCTTAAATAGACGCTCAAAAAACAACCCTTGTTTAATCGGCGAGCCTGGTGTTGGAAAAACTGCTATTGCACAAGGATTAGCAATAAAAATAGCTAATCAAAATGTTCCCGCAAAACTTTTAAATAAGGAAGTTTACTTATTAGATATGACCGCAGTCATTGCAGGTACCCAATTTAGAGGTCAGTTTGAATCACGTATGAAGGGAATTATTGACGAATGTAGAGATTACGGTAATATTATCTTAGTTATTGATGAAATCCATAATATTATTGGAGCAGGCGATGGAGAACATTCTATGAATGCTGCTAATATTTTAAAACCAGCTCTATCAAATGGAGAAATCCAATTAATTGGTACTACTACTTTAAAAGAATATAGAAAATATATTGAAAAAGATTCTGCCTTAGAGAGAAGATTTCAACAAGTATTAGTTGAAGAGCCAACTGTTGACGACTCTATTGGTATCCTAGAAGGAATCAAAAAATATTACGAAGAATATCATAAAGTAAAAATATCTTCTGATGTTATTCGACAAGCTGTTATAATGTCAGAAAAATACATTCATGACAGATTTTTACCAGACAAAGCAATTGATATTTTAGACGAAGCTTGCTCTAGAATTAATTTAGAAAATAAAGAATTATATACATTAGAAATGCTAAAACAAGAATTAGCCAATGTACAAGCAGAAAAAGAGGAAGTAATTGCTGCAGATTCTACTGAAGATTATCAAAAAGCTGCTGATTTAAAAACTCGTGAATGTCAATTAATTGAAGAAATCGATAGTCTAAATAGTAAAATGAAATTAAAACAAATTACTATTCAAGATATTGCTAATGTAATTGAAAGCTGGACTAAAATACCTGTTAAAAAAATAACAGAAGCCGAAACACAAAAATTATTAAACTTAGAAACAAACCTTCATAAAAGAATTATTGGTCAAGAAGAAGCTGTTAGTAGTGTAGCACGAGCTATTCGAAGAAACCGCGCTGGACTACAAAGTACCAAAAGACCACCTTCTTTTATCTTCGTCGGACCAACTGGTGTTGGAAAAACAGAACTTGCTAAATCACTTGCTTATGAAATGTTCGGAAGTGATGATGCTATAATTAGAATTGATATGTCTGAATATATGGAAAGCCATTCTACTTCTAAATTAATTGGTGCACCCCCTGGATATGTTGGCTATGATGATGCTGGTCAATTAACAGATAAAGTAAAAAGAAAACCTTATTCTATCATTTTACTAGATGAAATTGAAAAAGCACATCCAGATGTATTCAACATCTTACTTCAAATACTAGATGATGGAAAATTAACTGATAGCCAAGGAAATTCTGTTAGCTTTGCTAATACTATCATTATCATGACATCTAATGCTGGTTCTAATTTAAATAATAATTCAATTGGATTCGGTGGTCAAACAGTTAATAAAAATAAGATTATTGATAGCTTAAAAGATTTTTTCCGTCCTGAATTTTTGAATAGAGTAGATGAAATTGTGGCATTCAACCCACTTTCTAAAGAACAATTATTACAAATAATAGATTTAATGTTAAAAGATACTATAAACGCTTTAAAAGATAAAGATATCCAAATGGACATTACTGATAATGCTAAAAACTTTATTTTAGAAAAAGGTACAGATATAAAATTCGGTGCAAGACCTTTAAGAAGAGCTATTCAAAGGCATATAGATGATGAACTTTCAGAAATGATTTTACGTGGAGAACTTTTAGATGGAAAATCAGTTACCATAGATTTAAAAAATGACATACTAACTTTCAAAATAAAATAGGAGAAAATTATGTTAAAACATTTACCCAATATCTTAACCATCATTCGATTTTTATTAATACCTATTGTCGTAATTTATATTTTTAGTGGTAATTACATACTTGCTTTTGCATTTTTTACGATGTCTGGTATAACTGATATTGCTGATGGTTTTATAGCTAGAAAATTTAATCTAATTTCTACTTTTGGAAAATTAATGGATCCTTTGGCTGATAAACTTACACAAATTGCTACTTTAGCTTCTCTTGTGTTTACTGATATTATTCCAATTTGGATTTTGTTAATCGTACTATTAAAGGAATTTGTCATGATTTGTGGTGCTTCTTTCCTTTATGGAAAAGCCGTTGTAGTTTATAGTAAGTGGTATGGAAAATTAGCAACCGTTTTATTTTATATTGCAATTGTTACCTCTCTTCTTTTAAAACAGTATAACATTACTGGAATTTGGATACATTTAGATTTAGGTTTGTTTACTTTAGCATTAGTTGCTACCATTTTCTCTTTTATTATGTATGTTAAAGACTTGTATAAAAAAGGTTTTATTGATAAACAAGATTTGAAAAAAGAAGTTACTATTGATAAGAAAGAAAAATAAAGACCTCAGTTCCATAGCTGAGGTTCTCTCTTATTCAAAATCTTCAAGTAATTGATTTAAATTCTGTTTTCCATTTACAGCAATACCGTTTTTCATATTAATTTTATCTGTTTCTGGTAAATATTCAGTACTAATCCCTGTAACATCAATTTCTTTTTGGCTTTTATCTTCTAAAATCTCATAAATAGTAACCTGCCCATCTTTATCCTTTACTAAATAATGCTCCCCACATTCTCCATCTTTCTCTTGGTACAAAACAATTTCATTACCACTAAAACTCTCTATCTTATAATCTGGATATTTTTTCTGTATATCTTCTCTTGTTAAATTAACATCATCTTCTGCTATATTTGAATATTTACTTGCTGTATGTCCACACTTTTTATAATATGTTTTTGTAATAAAAGCACTGTTTGGTGATGTTTTTTCCTGCTCTGAATTTGTTTTTAAAGTTTCTTTCATTCCCTCATATTCATCAGTGCAATCATCCAGTATGTTTTCTTCTGCTACTTCTGTTACTTCTTTTGCAATTTCTTCCTCGTGATTTGATTTGAATATCGCTATTGACGTAAATATAGCACTCAAAATTGCTATTATAGCTATCATCGTAACTATTACTTTATTCATAAATTTAACTCTCCTTTATTTGCTTTTTCTAATAGTATTTACAGTATTTGCTAAATTTATGCAATAATTTAATTAATAAATCTTTTTACCTTAATATGTCCTTGTTTATTTACTGTAATGTCTATCTCTCCATCTTCATCTGTTCTATAAACTTTTACACCGTAAATTATATAATCGTTCTAACACTTCATTATTTGGATGTCCAAATGTATTATTCTTCCCTACTCCAATCAATGCAATTTTTGGATTTACTAAATTCAAAAATTCAGATGTAGAAGATGTTTTTGAACCATGATGACCAACTTTTAATATTGTTGCTTTTAAATTATATTTATTTTTATAATTTGACATTAAAATTTTTTCTGCTTCTTCCTCAATATCACCAGTAAAGAGCATACTAAAATTTTTATAATTTAATTTGCAAACTAACGCATTATTATTAATAGAATTCTCTGATATTTTTTGTTTATCATTAGGCCATAATACCTGGAAAAACAAATTTTTTTCAATGTTAATTTTTATTCCCGCTTCTACTACATGTACTTTTACATTTTTTTCTTTTATAATATCTAAAAATTTATTATAATTTTCTGAATTATCAAATTGTTTACCAATTATTATTTGCTTTACTTTTAATTCTTCCAATACCGTAATTATTCCACCGAACGTGGTCTTGATCAAAATGGCTAATTATAACATAATCAATTGTACGATATCCTTTGTCCAATAAATACGGAATAAGAGTTTTTTTACCCACATCAAAACTATCATTTAAACTGCCTCCTCCGTCTACTAAAATCGTTTTATTCTGCGGAGTTATAATAAACGTACAATCTCCCTGCCCTATATCTACAAAATTGATTTTTAAATCTTTTGGACATAATTTAATAATACTTAAAAATATTATTAAAAGGAAAACTATTTTTGTGTATTTTTTCTTTTTAATAGAAAATTTGTAACGAAACAAAGCTATTATATTTTTAACTCTTTTTTGTGTAGCTGTTAAATATTTTGTATGATAAATTTGATAAATACATCTAAATATTAAAAGTATAATATAATAAAAAATAATTAGATATAAATTTGGTGTTATAAAATAGATTTTTGAAAATGGTAATTGACTAAAATTAGAAATAAAATTTAGAAGTTCTAAACCTATATTAGTAAATATGGACAGTTGTTCTAAAATTAAACTGAAAAATCCTAACAAAATAGTTGGACATATTATTAAACTTACCAATAAATTTGTTATTAAAAAATAAATACCAAAAATATTGAAATGATATAACATAATTGGAAGTATCATAATCTGTGCAGATATGCTAACTGCTAAGGTTTCTTTTCCTATTGGAATTTTTTTTAGCTTTTTTTGAATATCAAACTGACATAACAAAATTCCTATTGTTCCTAAATAAGATAATTGCAATCCAACATGATAAATTAAAAATGGATTATATATTAAAATTATAAGTAATGATATCGCTATTGAATTCCATATATCATTTTTTCTGTATATGATGCTTGCTATTAATGTGAGTATTCCCATTATAACTGCTCTCATAATAGAAGGAGAAAAACCAGTAATAAAAATATACATTATTAATATTATGATAGTAATTACTTTCGCTTTTCGTTTTCCTATTATTTTTTTCAATAACAATTGTATTCCGATTATAATATAATGAATATGCATTCCAGATATTGCTAAAATATGAGATATGCTAGACATCCTATACTGCTCTCTTGTTTCATCCGATATGTCATCAGTTTCGCCCAACAATAAGCCCTTTAAAATAGATGCTTTTTCATTATCAAAATTATTTTCTATTTTTTGTATTATTCTTGATTTTATGTCATTTGCCCATTGTAAGATTGCATTTTGTTGCTTTCGATCTAAAATTGTTATTTGTTGTACTTTCATTCTTCCTATTATTTTTAATGTCTTCAAGTATTGTTCGTCATCATATCCGCCATAGTTTCTTTGCTTTGATGGTTTGCAGTACTCTCCTTTTATTTTTATTTTATCTCCATATTCTAATTCTTGGATTTTTTTACTTACCTGAATATATAGATTTAACTTTTTAGAATTTAATATTTTTATTTGATATAAATTATAATATTCTTTTTCTATTTTTTGACTAATTACAATCCCCTGAATATTAATAATATCACCATTTTGATAAGTATTTTCATATTGCTTATTTTTTAATAAAATATAGTTATTAGATATAATTGAAAAAATGGATATTATTAGCAATATCTTCAGATTAAAAATTAGCTTGACATATCTACTATATCTATAAAAAGATAATAGTTTGAATTTTCTTTTTTGCTTCGATTTTGGTATATTTTTAATTGTGTAATATGTTGCAATTATTAGGATATAAAAAGGAACTATACTTGATTTTAAGTATAGCCCCCATAATATACCTATTATATATCCTATTGTTGCAACTAAAATTGGTCTTCCTTCCATAAACCTCCTTTTAATTGCTTGTTATATTACTCTTCTAGCCCCTTGATAACTTCCTGGTTTTGCTTGATCTATTGAAACAATACATACTGTTTTACCTGGTTTTGGTGCATGGATTACTTGACCTCCACCTACATATATAGCAACGTGACCACTATAAATTACTAAATCTCCTGCTGACAAATTGCTTCTACTTACTGCTATTCCAACTCCTGCTTGCCCTCCTGATGTACGTGGTAAGTTAATACCAAAGTGTTTATATACATAAGAAGTAAATCCTGAACAGTCAAATCCTGTTGAAGGTGATGTTCCTCCATATGTATATTTTGTTCCAATAAATTGTTTTGCATATGCAACTACTTCTGCCCCTTTGTTAGATGTTGCTACTTGTGCTGACTCTACTTGTGTAGTTGTTGTTTTGTTTTCTGATTTTGTTTCTACTTCAGCTGTTGTTCTTCTTGCACCACTACTTCTTGATGTTGTTGTTTGCTTATTTTCAGATAAGTAAGTTGATAATATATATCCTTCTTTTCCATTTGCTTTTACTTGACTCCAACCATTTACTTCTGCAAATACTTCTACTGCTGTATTTTCTGTTAATGTTGCTACAACTTCTGAACTTGTGCTAGCTTCTTTTCTCAAGTTTACACTGCTTGCACTTACATATAATGTTTTTATTGCAACTTGTGGTTGTGGTTCTTGTGGTTGTGGTTCTTGTGGTTGAGGTTCTTGAGGTTGTGGCTGTTGTGATTCATTTACAGTTTCTTCTTTTTGTATCTTTTCTAAACGAATCCATCCTTTTGTTGTTTCTATGTCTACACATGCCCATCCATTAATAACTTCTATAATATTAACTTCTTGTTCTTTTTTTACTTCTATAATGTCTGTAGCATTTATAACTGGTACTATTTTTAATTTGGTATCTTCTGCTACTTTTTGTTTTCCCAATTTTGTTTCTTCTTCCGGTTTCTCGTCTGATTTTTCATCTGCTTTTTCAATATTTGTATTTTGATTCATTGTTTCATTGTTTGCTACTGCATTATCTTCTGATACAGGTTCGTCTTCCACTAATAATAAGTCTTCTCTAATATAACCTGTTATTCCTTTTACTTTTACTTTATACCAGCCTTCTTCTTTTTCTATTATGTCCACTCTATCATTTTCAGAAAATTGTTCTAATATCTTTGCATTTTCATCTGCTGTTTCTCTAAGGTTTGCTGTCTCTACATTGATTTTCGCTGTATTAGCTGCTAAGCTCATATTTATAAAAAACAAACTGATTATTCCTACGGCTGCCATGATTACAATGCTTTTTATATTCATTTCACTTTTCATTTTAAAAACTCCTTATTATGCATATCGCAAATTTATCTCAACAATATCTATTATACTACACTTAGGATATTTTTGTCAAGTTCTCCAGATTTTGCTAATAAATCTTATGCTAACGTGAAGTGAAAAAGTAAATGCAATTATTTAAACATATAATATATTTTAGTCTTACATATGCTCTTAATGTACA
>CANQES010000064.1 GCA_947595555.1 uncultured Clostridia bacterium
TAAGAGAACCATCTTTAGGACCAGTATTTGGAATTAAAGGAGGAGCAACTGGAGGAGGAAGAGTACAGGTAGCACCAATGGAAGACATTAATTTGCACTTTACAGGAGATATTCATGCTATTACTGCGGCAAACAACTTGTTATCAAGCTTGATTGATAACCACATTTATTTTGGAAATGAATTAGGTTTTGAAAAAGTTGTATGGAAAAGATGTATGGATTTAAATGATAGACAATTGAGAGAAGTGGACACAGGTTTATCACAAGAAAAAAATATTGTTCCAAGACATGATAAGTTTGATATTACAGTTGCTTCTGAAATTATGGCAATAGTATGTTTGGCAAAAGATATTAATGATTTGAAAGAAAGATTAGGACATATTGTAATTGGTTATAATAAGCAGGGACAGCCTATTTATAGTAAACAATTAAATGCACAAGGAGCTATGACAGTATTGTTAAAAGATGCTATTAAACCAAACTTAGTACAAACTTTAGAGCATACACCAGCTATTATTCATGGAGGACCATTTGCTAATATTGCACATGGATGTAATAGTATTATTGCTACGAAATTAGCTTTAAAATTAGGTGATTATGTAATAACAGAAGCTGGTTTCGGTGCAGATTTAGGAGCAGAGAAATTTATTGATATTAAATGTAGAAAAGCAGGAATTAAACCAAATGCTGTTGTTTTAGTAACAACAATAAAGGCTATTAAATATCATGGTGGAGTTGAAAAAGAAAAAATTCAAGAAGAAAATATTGAAGGTATTGAAAACGGAATTGATAATTTATACAGACATATTGATAATCTAAAAAATAAATTTGGATTAAATGTAATAGTTGCTGTAAATAGATATTTACAAGATACAGAGAAAGAAATAGAATTTTTAAAAGAAAAATTGCAAGAAAAAGGTGTTGAATTGAGTTTAGTAGAAGGTTGGGCAAAAGGAGGAGAAGGAGCTATTGATATTGCTGAAAAACTAGTAAAATTGACAGAAAAAGAAGAAAACCTTACTTATGCATATGATTTAAATGACTCAATTAAAACAAAGATAGAAAAAGTTGCTACTAAAATATATGGTGCAAAAGGTGTAGATTATTCAGAAGAAGCATTGCAAGACATTAAGAAAATAGAAGAATTGGGGTATGGTGATTATCCAGTTTGTATTGCTAAAACACAATATTCTTTTTCAGATGATCCTAAAAACTTAGAGTGTAAGGGAGATTATAATATTACAGTTAGACATGTAGAATTGAAGACAGGAGCTGGATTTGTTGTTGTATTGGCAGGAAAGATTATGACAATGCCTGGTCTTCCAAGAGTACCTTCAGCTGAAAGTATTGATATTGATGAAAATGGAGATATAGTAGGAATATTCTAGTATATAAGAATGTTCATAGAAATCTTAGCTATTAAAACATAGCTAGGATTTTTTGCTTACTATTTAGACTAAAATTTATTTTGTTATAAAAAGTTAATATATTTTTTCTTAATAACAATTCGTGGGGACCAGCAAATTACAGAATATAAAAGACTGTATAATTATATTTTTTTCATAACTTTGGTGTCGCAACTTCCATAAAAAAATTAAATGTCAGTTGCTCCAAATCGCACTTCACTTCGTTTCGTTTGGTCGCTTACGCAGTTATGAAAAAAATATAATTATAAAGTCTTTTTATAGTCTGTTATGTAGCTGGGAGTTATTAAGAAAAATATATTAATTTTTTATAACATTTTATTTTAGTCTAAACAATAACAAAATATTACCAAACTATTGTTTTTAACTTTATAATGTAGTATAATAAAATGCGTAGGGGGCAAAAACATGAATGATAAAATTATAATAAAAGGGGCAAAAGAGCACAACTTGAAAAATATAAACTTAGACATACCAAGGGATAAATTAGTAGTAATAACAGGACTTTCAGGGTCTGGAAAGTCAAGTTTAGCATTTGACACACTATATGCAGAAGGGCAAAGAAGATATGTAGAAAGTTTATCATCATATGCAAGACAATTTTTGGGACTAATGGAAAAACCAGAAGTAGAGAGAATTGATGGACTTTCTCCAGCAATTTCAATAGACCAAAAAACTACTTCAAGAAATCCACGTTCAACAGTTGGGACAGTAACAGAAATTTATGATTATATACGTTTATTATATGCAAGAATTGGAGTGCCATACTGTCCAAATTGCCATAAAAAAATAGAAAAGCAAAGCATTGACCAAATAATTGATAACATCATGAATTTACCAGAAGGAACTAAAATTCAAGTATTAGCACCAGTCGTAAGAGGAAGAAAAGGTGAATTTACTAAACAATTAGAAGGCTATCAAAAAGAAGGTTTTGTACGTGTAAGAATAGATGGAGAAGTATATGAACTTTCTGATGATATTGTTTTAGATAGAAAGAAAAAACATGAAGTTGAATTAATAGTAGATAGATTAGTAATAAAACCAGATATAGTAAGTAGATTAACAGAATCAGTTGAAGTAGCATTAAAACAGGCAGATAATTTAGTATTAATTGATGTAGTGGGCGGAAAGCCAATTCTATATAGTTGCAACTATGCATGTCCAGAATGTGGGTTTAGTTTTCCAGAATTAACACCTAGAATGTTTTCATTTAATAATCCATTTGGAGCATGTCCAGAATGTACTGGAATAGGGTATTTAATGAAAATGGATGAAGATTTAATTATTCCGGATAAAAATAAAACTCTATATGATGGTGTTAAAGCATTTGGTGCAAGTACCATGAAAAAAGGCGACACAATGGCAAAAATGTATTTTGAAAGCATTGGTAAACATTATGGAGTAGATATAAAAAATAAAAAAATTAAAGACTTACCAAGATGGTTTATGGAAAAAATACTTTATGGAACAGGAGAAGAAGCAATTGATTTTGAATTTGAATCCTATGCAGGAATAAGAAGATTTAAGGCACCATTTGAAGGTGTTTTACCAACATTAGATAGGCGTCATAATGAAACAAAATCACAGGGAATGAGAGATTTTTATGAAATGTATATGAGTAATTCACCTTGCAACTCTTGCCATGGGGCTAGGCTAAAACCAGAAATCTTATCAATTAAAGTAGGGGATAAAAACATTAATGAATTAACTGATATGTCTATTAATAAAATAAAAGAATATTTAAGTAATCTTACATTAAATAAAACAGAAGCAATGATTTCAGAATTAATATTAAAAGAAATAAATCAAAGATTGCAATTCTTAATGGATGTAGGGTTAGAATATTTAACACTATCAAGAAATGCAGGTAGTTTATCAGGAGGAGAAGCTCAAAGAATTCGTTTAGCAACACAAATTGGTTCTGGATTGACAGGTGTATTATATATTTTGGATGAACCAAGTATTGGACTACATCAAAGAGATAATGACAAATTATTAGCAACATTAAAAAAATTGAGAGATTTAGGAAATACATTATTAGTTGTAGAACATGATGAAGATACTATGTATGCTGCTGATCAAATTATAGATATTGGACCAGGAGCAGGTGTGCATGGAGGATATGTCATGGCACAGCGGAACAGCAGAAGACATAAAGCAAGTAGAAAATTCTATCACCGGACAATATCTAAGTGGAAGAAAGCAAATACCAGTACCGCAAAAGAGAAGAAAGCATGTAAAATCAAAAGTGATAGAAGTACAAGGAGCTACTGAAAATAATTTAAAAAATATTAGTGTCAAATTCCCACTAGGAGTTTTCACATGTGTAACAGGAGTATCAGGATCAGGAAAATCAACTTTAGTTAATGAAGTATTATATAAAACTATTGCAAAAGAATTAAATGGTTCTAATGAAAAACCGGGAAAATGCAAGGAAGTAAAAGGATTACAAAATATAGATAAGATTATCAATATAGACCAGTCTCCAATTGGAAGGACGCCACGTTCAAATCCAGCTACATATACAGGAGTATTTGATTTAATTAGGGATATTTTTGCAAGCACAGAAGAAGCAAAAATGAGAGGATATCAAAAAGGAAGATTTAGTTTTAATGTTGCAGGAGGAAGATGCGAAAGCTGTTCTGGAGACGGTGTGCATAAAATTGAAATGCATTTTTTACCAGATATTTATGTACCATGTGAAGTATGTAAAGGAAAAAGATATAATCGTGAAACTTTGGAGGTAAAATATAAGGGAAAAAATATTGCTGATGTTTTAGATATGACTGTAGAGGAAGCTTTAACATTTTTTGATAAAATACCTAAAATCAAGCAGAAAATACAGACATTGTATGATGTTGGACTTGGATACATCAAATTGGGACAACCATCTACTACTTTATCAGGGGGAGAAGCTCAAAGAGTAAAATTAGCTACAGAATTGTCTAAAAGAGCAACAGGCAAAACATTATATATTTTAGATGAACCCACAACAGGGCTTCATATAGCAGATGTTCATAGATTAGTTGATATTCTTCAAAGATTAGTTGATACAGGAAACACAATTATTGTTATTGAGCATAATTTAGATTTAATAAAAACATGTGATTATATTATAGATTTAGGACCAGAAGGTGGAGATAATGGTGGAGAAGTTATTGCAGTAGGAACACCAGAACAGATTTGTAAGAATGAAAGAAGTTATACAGGAAAGTTTTTAAAAAAATATTTGGAATAAAATTATTATAATAAAAGAAGGGACCCAGTTGCTTTTAGGTAGGCAACTGGGTTTTAAACTTATGATACATAGAAAGAGTCGAATGCTGCTAGCATAGACTCGCAACGTGAAGGGAATCCTGATAAAATGACATAGATTTTAATTACGAACTGTATATCCTGACAAAGTTTCGGATAAGGAACAAAATTAAACACACTAGTTAAATCCTTATTCTCCAAAAATGCCAGAGGATATCTGTCCTGGAAGTACATTCCTAAGAGACGGTGGAGTTGTAATAAACTGCGGTAGGTGCAGCACTCCATCATCTCTGCGGACTTTTCCACAATAGTATTTTTGAACAAGGCAATTGCTTGCTTTGTTTCAGCAATACTATTTTGTCTTAATAGCATCTCAATAAATGCCATGAGATAACCATCAATATCAAAATTAGATGTCGCATTGCATAGTTCTGACGCAAAGCCTGACACAAAATCAGTTTGTGAATTGGAATCTTTATACTTGTCTAGGATATCCATAAATGAAAGTAAATGGACGTCTTCGCATGCAGGAACTGACAGAGTTTCCTGCATAAATTCTAATGCTATAGTCCGAACTTCTCCCTTATGTTCGTTTGAAAGCATAATATAAGTTCCCCCCTTTTAATTTTTGGATGTCTAAAAAAACAGACATTGGTTAATAAGTTATGTACATTAATATTATCATGAAGTTAGTTAAAAGTCAATATTATTTGATATGGAGTAGAAATAATTAAAATGGTAATACTAATAAAAAAGGAGGATTTTTTATGTATAATTTTAGAACTGATTTAGCGTCAGAAAGAAAAGAAATTTATCAGAAGGCCAATAATTTACAAGACATTGATGGGATTGAAAGCAATCAAGAAGATGTTGATGAAAACATAAAAGTAGAAAGGGTAAAAATTACAAATGAAAATGGAGAAAAAGCTATTGGAAAACCAATAGGAAATTATATTACTATTGATGTAAAAAAATTAAAGATTGCACAAGAAGAGGAAATAAATAAAGCGGCAGAAGTATTGACTAATGAATTAAAAAGCATAATTGATGTTCATATAGATAAACAAGGAGAAATCTTGGTGGTCGGATTAGGAAATATATATGTTACACCAGATGCCCTTGGACCAAAAGTAATAAATGAAATTGAGGTAACCAGACATATCATTAATTATTTACCACAATATGTAGAAGAAGGAACAAGAATGGTTAGTGCAATATCACCAGGAGTATTAGGAACGACAGGAATAGAAACAGTAGAAATTTTGAAGGGAATTGTAGATAATATTCATCCCAAATTAGTAATTGTTATTGATGCTCTAGCTTCTCGTAGTATTGAAAGAATTAGCAGCACAGTTCAATTATCTGATACAGGAATTGTTCCAGGAGCTGGTGTCGGAAACAGAAGAAGTGAAATAAGTCAACAAACGTTGGGAATTCCTGTAGTAGCCATCGGAATTCCAACAGTAGTGGAAACAGCAGTCTTAGTAAATGATTGCTTGGATTTATTTATTGAAAAATTGCAAGATGAAGCAAAATCAAATGATTATTTAAATCATTTAAAAGAGGAAGATAATTACGAAGGTATAAAAGAAGCTTTGATACCAAAAGATTATAATTTAATTGTAACACCAAAAGAAATTGATGATTTAATTGAAAATATGAAAGAGATTGTAGCAAGTGGAATTAATGGAGCAATGTGAAAAATTTTCCTTTACAAATTAAAAAAGGTATAGTATAATAGTTGGAATATAAAATGAAAAAGGGGATGAAAAAAATGTCTAAAATTTTAGGAGATATTTCAAGAACATTTAACGAATTCTTATTATTACCCAACTTAACAGATGAGAGATGTATTCCATCAAACGTATCATTAAGAACACCACTAGTAAAATACAAAAAAGGAGAAGAAGCAAAATACTATGCAAATGTACCAATGGTATCTGCTATTATGCAATCTGTTTCAGGAGAAGAAATGGGAATTGCATTAGCAAGAGAAGGAGGAGTTGCATTTATTTATGGTTCACAATCAATTGAATCACAAGCTAAAATGGTAAGACATGTAAAAAAGCACAAGGCAGGATTTGTTATTAGTGATTCAAATGTAAAGTCAGGAACATCATTAAGAGAAGTAATTGATTTAGTACAAGAGACAGGACATTCTACAGTAATTGTTACAGATGACGGAACAGCACGAGGAAAATTTATAGGGTTAGTAACAGATAAAGACTATAGAATATCAAGAGATAATTTTGATGAGCCAATTGATAAATTTATGACTCCAAAAGAAAAAGTTGTGTGGGCTAATGAAGGAATTAGTTTAGCAGAAGCTAATGATTTAATTTGGGAGAACAAAATAGCATGTTTGCCAATTTTAGATGAAGAAGAAAAGCTAAAATATTTAGTATTTAGAAGAGATTATGAAGAGAGAAAAAATAATCCAAATTCTTTATTAGATGAAAATAAGAGATATATTGTAGGAGCTGGAATTAATACAAGAGATTATGAAGAAAGAATACCAGCTTTAGTAGAGGCAGGAGTAGACTTAATTTGTATGGATTCATCTGATGGTTACTCTATATGGCAGAAAAATACAATTGATTTTGTAAGAGCAAAGTATGGAGATAGTGTAAAAATTGGTGCAGGAAATGTTGTAGATAGAGAAGGATTTCGTTATTTAGCGGAAGCTGGTGCTGACTTTATTAAAGTTGGTGTTGGAGGAGGATCAATTTGTATAACTCGTGAAACAAAGGGAATTGGTCGAGGACAAGCATCTGCATTAATTGATGTTGTAAATGCACGTAATGAATATTTTAAGGAAACAGGAATATATATTCCAGTATGTTCTGATGGGGGAATTGTTCACGACCATCATATTACTATTGCACTTGCTTTGGGAGCAGATTTTGTTATGATGGGAAGATATTTTGCAAGATTTGATGAAAGCCCAACAAGAGTAATTAAAAAAGGAAATGCATATGTGAAAGAATATTGGGGAGAAGGCTCTAATCGTGCAAGAAACTGGCAAAGATATGATATGGGAGGA
>CANQES010000065.1 GCA_947595555.1 uncultured Clostridia bacterium
TAGTAACTGTAACAACACCCATAGATGCCCAAATAGAAGAACGCATTACTGTGTGTTCATCTTTTGCCATAAGATATCTACTTGTCTGCCAAGGGCTAACCATAACAACTATTGCCCAAACAACTCCATAAACAATCGCCCAAATTAAATTTTGAATTCCTGATGGATACATATAACTTAAATTGTTTGTCCAAGAAATAATTCCTGGATTTGTAGTAGAATTAGCAAGTGAAGATATTGCTCCATTCCAGCCACCAGCATGACTTACAATAAATGGTACACCTATTAAAGCACCTAACAAAAATATTAAAAACATAATAGTATCTGTAATAAGAACTCCTTTAGAGCCTGAATATACTGTAAAAGTTGTAAATGACACCCAAGATATTAATACCGCCCACTTGTAATCTAAACCTGTAATTGTTGAAATTAAAGTAGAAACTCCCTGAATAGCTGAAAGTAAATAAGCAAGTACAGCAACAATTAAAGTAATTGAAGCAAGTTTTCTAATTCTTTTTGAATTAAAGCGTTTTCCAAAATATTCTGGCAATGTATTTACTTTACTTCTTCTAATAAATTTGCCAAATAATCCTGCTCCATATACATATCCTGAAGCTTGCAAAACTCCAACAATTAATATTCCCATAAAAAATCCACTATAAACTTCACCTGTATCTCCCAAAAAAGCACCTGTACTAAGAAATGAAGCAATAAGTGAACCAACAATAAGAATTGTAGGAGCTCTTCTTCCTGCAACATAATAGTCATCTGTATTTTTTACTTTTCTTCCAGCAAAGATTCCAATAACCATAAATAAGAAAATAGCAATTACTAAACCAATTATATAAATATTCATTATTTATTCCCCTTTTTTCTTTTTGTCATTTTATCATTATTTTTATAATCTATTCTTGTAATAAAACCATAAAATATAGCACCAATTAAAAACCATATTCCAAAAAAAATTGATAAAACTAATTCCATAATCTTTTTCTCCTTCTGACTTATTTACTAAACATAGATATAATTTTTTTATAAACTTTTTCGCCTGTACTTCCAAATATTTTTTTAATTTTCTTTCTTCTTTTACATCGTTTTATTGCTTTAGGTGACAACAAAAAATACATTTGTGAATCATATTTTGTATTACAAGGATTACATAAACCACATGGCTTTCCCTTAATTGGACTATGACAAAACCAAATATGACTAATGACATCTTCATAACCCCATTTTTTTATATCTTCCATCATTTTTAATTCTGTTTTTTCAAAAATAGGAAGTCTTAAATTTCCTAATATAAGATTTAATTCTTTTGAAGAATTTTCTTTGTCAATAATAAATCCGTCACCTGTATCAATAAGTTTTCCATATTTTAATATAGAACTACGAATAGGTGTATGTTCTCCTAAAGCTTTTTCTATACAGATTTCTAAGCCATTATATTCTAAAGCTAAACGGGCTAACCATTCGTGTTGTATTCCCATTTCAGCTTCTTTTTTAAATAATTCATAAGCTTGAAAAATTTCTTTATTTTCTGGAATTTTTTCTAATTCTATTTGCTTAATAGGTAATATCTTTGCTTTTGTTTTTTCTTTATGTAATAATAAATTTACTATATCATCCATTGCTTTAAGTTCATATTTCATAGAAGTTCTTTTTGAATCTTTAACATAAATTGGTTGAATAGTTACATCTCGCATTGATAACTCAATAATTCGATAAGTTGAATCAAATCCTCCTGTCCATAAAACTTTAATTTCATTTAAAGAATCCCCGTGTGTGTGTGTGTGTGTGTGTGTGTACAGTACCAATGTTTTCGTCCATTATATTTTTCTCCTTTCATTTTTTTAACTATGCTACATCTTTTCTCTCAAAGCATTCTTTATTTTTCTTTCTATTCTATAAAATCTATTTTTAAATCTAGCTAATTTTTCTAATCTAAATCCCATCCCTTCTTCTATTGTATATGTGCATGGATTACACATACCACAAGGTTTTCCATTCTTAGGGTTATGACAAAACCAAGTATTTAGCATTATTTCATAAAAGCCTTTTTCTTTAATTTCTTCCATCATTTGAACTTTGGTATACTCTAATATAGGAAATTTAAAATTTTCAAATACATTTGCAATATCTCCATCTGATTTTTCCTTATCAATTATGTAAAAATCACCATTAATATCTTTTTCACATTTTACATTTTTCTCTAAAAAATAATGTGCTTTATCATCTTTATGTACACAAAGCTCTAGTTCTCCAATTTCTTTACTTAGTCTTCCAAGCCATTCATATTGTCCACCTATAAATGTTTTATTATAAAGTTTATTATATGATCTTAATATATTGTTGTTTTCTTTAATTTCATTTATTTGAATAACTTTAGTTTCCTTTAATCTTTTCTCTGATTCTAGGATTTTTTCATATATCATGGTTCTTATTTTTTCCATTGATTGCAATTCCATTTGAGTGCTTTTTCTTTTATTATCTATAACATAATATGGTTGAACTATGGATTTTCCATTTTCTATTAATTGTAATAGTCTAAAAGTTGAATCCCAACCACTTGTCCATAAAATTTTAACTTCACTTAAAGAGTTCCCGTGTGTGTGTGTGTGTGTACAGTATCAATATTTTCAGCCATTTCTATTTTCCCCTTTTAATTGATTTTTCCAAATTTATATTTTTTTCTTTCTTCCACATCAATACTTTTCATAAATTTTATCCATCTTATTATTTCTGGAGTTAATTCTCCAAATGGACCTTTTCCATGTGCCATTTGTGGAAGCCATATACCACCGTCCAAAAAAATTAGCTTCTATTAAAACTGGATTACCTTTATTGTCTATTGTAAAATCCCAATTCACACTTCCTATTTGTGGCATTAGTAAATGCATCTTTTTAGCAGTCTCTAATACTTTCGGAAATAAATCTATTTTATAATTTTCAAATTTTATTTTACTATCTGGGTGTATTTCATATTCTTCTTTAAATTCCGAAAATGCCTTTTTATGTAATTTTCCATCATCATCAATTGCAATAAAAATTCCTCCAGCATGCGCGTTATCTAAATAATTACCACCTCTGCCTATTCTCATTGTACTTGGAACAAATAATATTTTATCCTTCCATCTATATGAAATTATTCTAAACGTATTAACACTTTGTGAATATAGTTTTAAAACTGATTCATGGCACTCTATTTTTTCTTGTATTACAAAATTTCTTCCAAGATTATTGATAATTTTCTCAACACTTAAATTAGTATTTTTATCAATACCATTTTCAATATTTAATAACATACATCCTTTGCCACTGCCAGTTCCAACAGAAGGTTTAGCAAAACATTCTCCATAATTTTCTAAAACTTTTAAAACATCTTCTTTTGAAATTTGTTCACATTTTCCATTTCTATACAAATTATCAACACTTGAAACAATTGTCTTGGGAAAATTTATACCAACACTATTAGCTACTAAAGGCATAATATTCTTATCACCAAAGGCTTTACCATAATATTTTTCAATATTCATAAAATATTCAAAATCTGGTATATATAGTAATTCTGGAAAATAGTATTTATCAAAATTTCCGGTAAAAGATGTAAAATGCCTATGCCAAGTATATGGGATTTTTTTACCAAAATTTTTTATATAAATTTCATCTATTTCTTTAATTTGTTCTTTTGATAAAATAATTTTACTATATATTTCTTTTCTTCTTTTATCTTTAAACTTCTTTATCTCGTTTTTTTCATTCTTTTTTATCATTAATTTACTTAATATAGTTTTTATAATATTTTTTATTTTCATAATCCCTCCCATATTTTGGTAATTATTTTGGTAATTCTATCATATCTCCAAATTTTCTATTCCATTCTTGAGGCTCAAATTTTTCAAAACCAGAAGATGGAAAAAAAGTTAATTCTCCAAAATAAATTTTTTCATTTATTTCATAAAAATCTACTCTAATAAATGGAATTTTTTTAGATAAAATATTTGCTTTTTCTATCATTTCATCTAATTTCTTTGGTCGCTTAATTGAACTGTCAACTCTGTGATTATTTTCTATAATATGTAAAATATTCCATTCTTTATCAAACCAAGTTTTACACATATTATCAGAAGAAAATCTTTCTGAACATACTAAAATAATTTCTGTTTTTCCATTAAAACAAAACAATTTATAGTCTTTTAATTCTTTTTTATATTTATCTTCCATATATTTTTCAATAATAATCCTTGGTTTAACATTTTTATACGGCCATTCCCTTCCATAATAAAAATAGTTATGACCTAACAATTTACAAATTTTCTTTTTCGCTTTTTTCATATTAAAATCGTTTTTATCTTTACAAATTATAACTCCACCAGAATCGTGTGTACATTTTATAACAAATTGATTAGGTAATTTATCAAAATCTATTTCTTCCCATTTTTCATAAATTCCTAATGTTGGAATTATATATTCTTCTCCAATAATATTAGCAACATATTTTTTTACTTCGTATTTATCAACCATAGTAGTATAAATGTCTTTTCTATCATGCAATTTTAACCACTGTAATTTTTCATTAAATGTTTTTGGATTTTCAATATCCAACTTTTTTCCTATTTTTAATTTATATTTTATTTTTAAATAAGTTTTATCTGGTATTTTTATTATTCTAAGATTATCTAGTTTTAGCAAAATATCTTTTGGATGTTTTATATAAAATAATATTCGTTCAAGCATTACCATCTAGTTCTCCTTTTCTTTATCTAAATATATTCTTTCTAATTTTTTAACGACTTCATTTATATTCCAGTCTTTATCATTAAATTTTATTTCTTTTGGCATAGAATAATTTAAAATTTTATTAGCCCAATTATTTTCTGATAATTCCAAAGATAAAATTGAAACTAAATTTGAAATAATAGCAGTTTTTGGAATTTTATCAGAGATAAAACATCGTAAATTCATTTTTTGAGCTTCAATCAATACTATTCCTAATCCTTCAAAAATTGAAGGAAATACAAATGTATCCATAGCTCCTAATAATTGTGGTATATCTTCTCTATTAGATAATATTAAATATTTTTTCTCCAAATTAAGATTATGTAGGATTTCTTCAATATTTTTTTTGTCTTTTCCATCTCCTATCATTAGTAAAAAAGCTTTATCATTCATTTTATGTATTTCATTAAATATTTTTACAAGAAATGACTGATTTTTTTGATAATCACAAAATCTTCCTATATGTCCAATAACAAATGATCTACTTGGAATTCCTATTTCTCTTCTAATTTTTTCTTTATCAATATTAGCTATATTAAATCTATTAAAATCTATTCCATTATTTAACACTATTGAATTATCTACATTAAATAATTTATTAACATCTTTTTGCATATTATCATGTAAAACAATAAATCTCATTTTATATTTTTTTACTAACCATTTTGCAGCTTTAAAATCTACTCTTGAATGCATATTTTTGAAATTCCATAAAATATTTGCATCATTATGTACTGAATGAAAAATTTTTGTACCTTTTTTTGGTTTTGAAAATTTAATATATGAGTTAATAGTTAGATGAGAATGTATAATATCTGGTTCTTCTTTTTTTATTATCTTTTTAATAAGAATGTATCTCTCAATTTTATTAATAATTCTAAACAATACATTTTTTTTATTATAATATTTCATATAATCAGAAACATATATTACTCTAATGTTATTATCAGAAAGTAATTTTTCATATATTGAATTTTCAACATGATTAAAGCAAAGAATAACAACATTAAATAATGATTTATCTAATTTTAAAGCATATTCTTTGACTAATGTTTCAGCTCCACCAGCCCCTAATCCATAAATAATATGCATTACCTTCATTTAAACCTTCTCCTTTTTTCTAAATATTTTATTTTTAAATATTCCTCTGAAATATTTCATATCTTCTGCTTTTCTAAAAAATATAAAGAATAAAATACCATATATAGCTGTAATTACTAAAATTTTTATAACAAAAATTAATATATTTGTTAAAACAATTTTTCTTAAAATTAAATAGCATATAAAATAACATATTGATGCAAATAAAAACCATTTGGCTATCATTTTGTAATAATTATTTGAAGATTTTTCCAAGCCATATTTATAAACAATATATATATCTGTAAAATATGTTATACTCCTACAAATTATTGTTGCTAATATTAATCCAGTTATTCCAAGTGGTTTTACTAATAAAAAGTCTAAAACAATATTAAGTATAGCTGCAAATACAAAAATTTTTCTTTTTTGAGAAAATAATCCTAACGCATTTCTTGTAGTATATAATGGATAATGTATTGATCTTAAATACAGTTCAAATATTGCTAAAAATATAATTGAACTTGATAAATAATAATCTTTATTAAGCCAAATATTTGTTACAAATTCTCTTATTAAAAAAATTAAACCTAAACAAATATATGTATATAAAGTTGTATTTACAAAAAACATTTTAAATAAAACATTTTCTGTTTTATTATTACTTTGATTTGAAACAGCTAAATTTCCTATTGAAGCTGTTATTGAAGAAAATATTTTGTTCATCATTGTATTAATTGTTGTAAGCAACAATGTATAATTAGATAATATTCCAACATATTTTATTCCAATAACTGAAGATATAAATATATTATCTGTTCCACTAAAAGCTGTACTAGCTACCTTAGTCATTACAAGTCCTTTTGTATCTTGTTTTAAACCATCAATTTCTTTCTTCCTTAATTTTCCCTCAATTTTATTATTTAAAAATTTATATTTTTTATCTACATATATTGAACACGCTACATTATTAACTATTCCACATATAATCATTATTAAAAGATATAATATAAAATTTTTAAAAAATATTAAAATAAAACATTGAAGAATATTCATTATTACATTTGATGTCTCATTAAATAAAGTTACTATATAATCTTTTTGGTTTGCTGTAAGTAAAGTCTTTTTATAAACAAATAAATATGTTGTAGCTGTTTGAACTAAATATAGTAAATATAATAAAATTAAACTTTCTTTAACATTAGGAGCATCAACTAAATATTTTAAAAATGGAATAATTGAAACTCCTAATAATAAAATAACAAAAATAATTATATTATATATTTTTTTATACAATTTTAAATACAGATTAATTTTATTGTAATCTTCTTCGGCAAATGGTTTATAAAGTCTATATACAAGCGAACTTCCAAGTCCTAATTCTGCAAATGAAAGTATTGTTAATATATTGGAAAATAAGCCACCTATTCCTAAATATTCTGTTCCTAATTTTTTTGAAAAAATAGTTCTACATATAAAAGAGCTTATTAAAAATATAATGTGACATATTATTGTTATACTTGTATTTTTAATTACATTATTGGTTCTTGATTCTTTTACCATTTTTTCCCTTTCATAATATTTATCTTTTTAATAATTTTTTTATAAATCTTTTTAATTTTGATTTGAAATTCAAATTAGTATATTTTTTGCAAACAGCTTTAAAACCTTTTTTATTATATAATTTCCAAAACTCTTCTCTATCTTCTTTTTCTGGTGATGGATTATGTAAATTAGTTTGTTTTTCACTTATTTTTTCTATTGTACTTTCAATATAATCTATATTTTCTAAACTTTTTAATAATTCATCTCCCT
>CANQES010000066.1 GCA_947595555.1 uncultured Clostridia bacterium
CACAAGACGCTAAAAATGGATGGGACCCCACAGGAGGATGCATATACTATTTTAATCCATCAACAGCAACCAATAAGTGGATTTGGTCAAGACCATTAGTAAAAACAATCGGGAAACATCGTTTCTGTAAATAAGGAGGATTTATATGAATAAAATAAAAAAAGGACATTTAATAAGCATTATTATTGTATTAGTGGTATTAGCCATTGCATTAGGAATCATGCTATACAAAAATCAAGAAAAATACAAACAAGCTTCAGAAAATAGTTACAACATGGCTTTTTATGAATTAGTCGATTATGTACAAAATGTGGAAACTTATCTAGCAAAATCACTAATTTCATCAACTCCTGAACATGGAGCAGAAACACTAACAAATCTATGGAGAGAAGCCAACCTCGCACAAGCCTATTTATCAAGATTACCAATCGAAAGTCAAGAATTAGAAAACACAGAAAAATTCTTAAACCAAGTTAGTGACTATAGCTATTCACTATCAAGAAAAAACATTTATAATGACGAATTAACAGAAGAAGACTTCAAAAACCTAAAAGACCTACACTCTTACAGCGTAGAATTAGAAAATACATTAAACCAACTATCAGATGATTTAAACAATGGAAGATTTAAATGGGACGAATTAACAGAAAAAGGAGAAATAGCCTTTGCACAGCAAGTAGACAACATATCAAAAGAAAGCTTTAGCAACCTAGAAGAAAACTTTCATGAATATTCAGGATTAATTTATGATGGAGCATTTTCTGAACATTTAACAAATCAAGAAAAGAAAGGATTAACAGGAGAAGACATAGAAGAAGAACAAGCAAAGCAAAAGGCAGAAGAATTTATAGGAAAAGAAAAAATAAAAGAAATCAAAAACTTAGGATTTTCAGAAAACGCGACAATACCAGTATATGATTTTTCAATCACAAATCAAGAAGACGAAACAATTCAAATATCCATATCAAAAAAAGGTGGACACATTGTAGCAATGAACTTTAATAGAGAAGTAAACTCTGAAATCATATCACAAGAAGAAGCGGTACAAAAAGGAAAAGAATATCTAGCATCCAAAGGATTTGACAACATACGAGAAACTTATTATTTAAAACAAGAAGGCATTACAACTGTAAACTATGCAGCAACACAAGACGGAGTAGTAATGTATCCAGACTTAATAAAAGTCAAAATAGCATTAGATGATGGGGACATATTAGGAGTTGAAACAACAGGATATCTAAATAATCACACACAAAGAGATTTAACAAAAATAAAAATAACAAAAGAAGAAGCAAAAAGTAATTTAAATCCAGACTTAGACATTCAAAGTGAAGGGCTAGCGGTAATACCAACAGAATGGCAATCTGAAATCCTATGCTATGAATTCAAAGGTAAAGTAGAAGATAGAGAATTCTTAGTCTATATAAATGCAGAAAATGGTAGAGAAGAAGATGTATTAATGATAACAAATACTCCAAACGGAACTTTGACATTGTAATAGAAAAATGATATAATAATGTCCTAAACTATAAAACCTAAAAGCAAATGCGAGGAGGAAAAAATATGTTGAAGAGATTTTTTAAATTATTAAAACGGAACAAAAATGGCTTTTCAAAAGAAGAATTAGAACAACAAATTTCACTCGGCGAATCGATAACAATTCCCATCTTAACAATAGTTATTGCTTTAGTGCTTACTATTCTTACATTAGAAGGAGGAAAAGCTTTAAAATGTAACTATATTGTCATAATCATATTAACTATACTTATTCTTGTAATTGAAATTGTTTTTATAATATACTATTTAACTGCAACAATTAAAGCATTAACAGAATTAGAAAAAGTCATAGAAAAAGAAAAAAAGCAAAAAGTATGGGAATGCATAAAAAACAGAGAATTCGCCAAACTTATACCTGCCAATAAATCTCTAATTCATTATCTATTTCAGGAAGGATTAAGCAAAAAAACTATCGAAATTGAATATGAATCAGGAGGAATATGTATAAGCAGAAAAAATGGTGAAAAAGAATTTATTCCATTTTATATTTGTTTAAATGAATTCAACATAGAAGAGTAAAAAACAGAGGCTGTCATATGACAGCCTCAAACATTACTAATGAATTTTATAAGTATCCTTAGACAACAATTCAGTTCTAACCACTTTTCCATCTCTTTTTAAAATCTTATAAGCTTCAGAATAAATAGCATTAGAACTTCTACCAGTTTGATAAGAAGAAATCTCAACCTTATAATCATCATCTTGCTTTAATCCAAAAATCTTGAAATTAGCCACACCACCAGATACAGAACAAACCAATTTAATTGGATAATTCCTATTATTTTTAAATTGAAAATCAATAGCACCATAAACAACAGTCGCATCTCTACTAGCAGTCACATAGGAAGGAACAAATTGATGATTAGTTCTTTGAGTTACTTCTAAATTAGCGTAAACCACGGCATTATACAAAGTAGACGTAATCTGGCAAATACCGCCGCCAAGACCATCAACTACTTCACCTGAAACATAAATAGGGGCTTCTTTATAACCAGCACTAATAGTCCTTTCACCAACAACTTTATTATAAGAAAAAGTCTCACCAGGCATTAGCACAGTTCCATTAATCTTATTAGCAGCCAAAATCAAATTAGTTGTCCTGTTACGATTGCTTACTGCATAATTAGTAGAAAAAGTAGATAGCAAATCTGGAAAAGCCTCTGTACCAATCATATTAGTCGTAACATTTGGTGTAATAATATTCAAAGGAATAGAATACTCATCCTTCTTCTCACTTGCAATCAAAGCTTTAGCTTCTTCCAAAGACATTTTGAAATCAATTCCATTTTCAGAAGGATGAACTTCAAAAGGTTCCTTAGTATAATAAGCATCCACTGGATCTTTATGAACTTCATTATAAATCTTTTCAACATCAATCTCATCAGGTTGAGCAGTTTTTACCACAATCTCAACTGGCTTATTTTTAACAGAAAAATTAGAAACAGCCTTTTTTATAGCATTAATAGTCTGTTCAACATCTACAACAGCACCTTCTTTACCAGAAGTAATTAACAATTCATTATTTTCTATATAATAACTACTTTGAATAACACTGTCTGGAAATTGACTTGACAAATCTTCTAAATTTTTCCTTAGTAAAGATTCATTCAAAGTAACAGAAGGTTCAATGTTAATTGGATTAAATAAAGTATTCAATATACGAAAACTATTTCCAAAAAAATCTTCATTTCGACCAAATGAAAAAGCTAAACGAGTAGCAGATTTTGTATCAAAAGACATATTCATTTGAGAAGTAGAAATAGTAGACTTAAAATCTCCATGCTGTAGAGTAATTTCCTCTGGAAGTTGACTTTTCAAATAATTATCTAATTGATATTTTGCATCTGCAACACTTAAACCAGAAACATCAATACCTTTTACAGAAATACCATGAATGATATTATTATTTAAAAGTTGAAAAATAGCAAAAGCACCAAAAAATACCAATATAATTACAAGAAACAAAACAACTAGCCAAGCAAAAGTAGATAAAACATTTTTTGATTTTTGCTCTGTTACAACTTTAAAAGTATCTTGAGATGTAGCCTGAACTGGTTCTTCTTTCTCTAAAAGCTCGTTCTCAACATTCATTTTTATTCTCCTTGTAATTAACATACTAAAAATATTATATCACATTTTGTCAAAAAAGTGAAAAAAACATAAAAAATGTTATAATAAAATCAAAAAAAATGTTAATAATAAAAATATAAAACTTAGAATTAAGTTTTATTAAAAAAACTTTGATAGGTTTGTATTTGGGAGGATGTTATGTCTAGAAATAGTAAATTAATATCTGAAAATCTAAGAGAAGAAATAGCAAAAGAGTTAGGCGTATATGACCAAGTAAAACAAGATGGTGGAAGTTGGGCTAATGTATCATCAAAACAATGTGGAAATATTGTAACAAAAGCAATTGAAATCGCAAACAGAAGTGTAGAAAACAAATAGTTATTTCTTAAAAATGAGTAATTAGAGTATAACTTTAATTACTCATTTATTTATTTTTATGTTGCAAAAATAACAAAATAAGCATATAATTTAGCAAAAGAAAGCAGAGGTGAAAAATGAAAAAAATAACCTTAAAACAAATAATAGAAGTAACAAAAGCAGAAAAAATAATTGGAAACCCAGAAATGATATGTGAAAAATTTTCCAAAGACACCAGAACAATTGAAAAAGGAGACACATACATAGCAATCAAAGGAGAAAAATTCAATGGAAACTTATTTTGGAAGCAAGCTTTAGAAAAAGGAGCGGACTGTGTTATTGTATCAGACATTCAATATAAAAAAGAAGAACTAGAACAATATAAAGGAAAAGCAATTTTAAAAGTCGAAGACACATTAAAAGCCTTATATAGCATTGCCAAACTAAAAAGGAATCAATATTCAATTCCGGTAATTGCAATAACAGGAAGTGTAGGCAAAACAAGCACAAAAGACATAGTAGCAAGTGTAATATCACAAAAATACAAAACACTAAAAACAATAGGAAATAACAATAACAACATAGGATTACCATTCACCATTTTAGGATTACAAGACGAAGAGGCAATGGTCTTAGAAATGGGAATGAACCATTTTGGCGAAATTAGCCTATTAAGTCAAATTGCAAAACCCACAATCTGTGTCATAACAAACATAGGCACCTCACACATAGGCAACTTAGGCTCAAGAGAAAATATCTTAAAAGCAAAATTAGAAATATTAGAAGGAGCAGAACATCCAACAATCATTATAAACAACGATAATGACTTATTACATAAATGGCAAGCAAAAAACAAAAGCAAATTTTCTATAACAACATATGGAATAAACGAACCAAGTGACATAGAAGCAGTACATATAAAAAGAGGAGAAAAATCAAGCGAATTTAACTGTAAAATATATCAAGATGAAACACCGATAAAAGTACCAGTTGGAGGAGAACACTTTATACTAAACGCATTATGTGCTGTAAGTGTAGGAAAAGCGCTTAACATAGAAGCGGGAAAAATATCAAAAGGAATAGAACAATTTGAATTAACCAAAAAAAGAATGGATATAACAGAATTACCAAGCGGAATAAAAATAATAAATGATGCATACAATGCAAGCTTAGAATCTATGCAAGCAGCTATAAAATATTTATCGCAATATAACAACAATAGAAAAATTGCGGTATTAGGAGATATGCTAGAACTAGGAGAATACTCACAAAAATTACATGAACAAGTAGGAGAAGAAGTATATAAAAATAAAATAGACGTATTAATATGTTGTGGAGAAAAATCAAAAGACATTGTAAAAAAAGCAAAAGAATTAGGGATGGAAAAAATATATTATTTTGAAAGCCAAGAAGAAGTTGTAAAACAACTAAGGCAAATGATAAAACAAGGAGACATTATTTTATTTAAAGCTTCAAATAGTATGAGATTTTTTGATATGGTTGAAGAGGTGAAATTATGCAAAAAATAAAATTAGGTGTGATTTTTGGAGGCATGTCAACAGAAAATGAAGTATCAGTAAAATCGGCAAAATCTATTTTAAAAATGTTAAATCAAGAAAAATATGACATATTTCCTATATACATTGAAAAAGACGGCACATGGTATGACGTTACAAATGACAAAAAAGAAAAAATAGCAAATATCATATCATATCTACAAGAACTAGACGTTCTATTTCCAGTCTTACATGGCAAATATGGAGAAGATGGCACAATTCAGGGCTTATTTGAATTAATAAAAAAGACATATGTAGGATGTGGAGTATTAGCATCTAGTGTTGGAATGGATAAAGCATATACAAAAATAATTTTCAATTATGCAGGATTAAAGCAAGCAAACTATGAATATATAATAAAGAACAAAAATGGATACACTTACATAGACAAAAACTTAACAGAAGTAAAACTGACGTTAAAAGACATTGTTGAAAAAATACAAGCAAACTTAAAATTTCCTATGTTTATAAAACCATCCAATTCTGGTTCTAGCGTAGGAATTCGCAAAGCAAGAAATAAAGAAGAACTAGAGAAAGACATTGAATATGCTTCCGAATTTGATAACAAAATTTTAATTGAGGAAGGCATTGTAGGAAGAGAAGTAGAATGTGCTGTTCTTGGCAATGATGACGTCATAGCTTCTGTTGTTGGAGAAATAAAATCTGCGGAAGAATTTTATAGTTATGATGCTAAATACAAAAATGAAGAATCTAGGACATTTATTCCAGCGGACATTCCAGAAGAATTATCTAACGACATTAGAAAACAAGCCATAAAGGCATTTAAAGCAATTGACGGAAAAGGTTTATCACGAGTAGACTTCTTTATTGAAAATAACACAAACCAAATTTACATTAATGAAATCAACACTTTGCCAGGCTTTACAAGTATTAGTATGTATCCTCAATTATGGGAGGCAAGTGGAATATCATATCAAGAATTGCTAGATAGACTAATTGACATTGCACACATAAAGTATTAAAATAAATACTATGAGTAAAAACTCTTTATATAGATTTTCCTTTAATCATCTAACTTTAAAGTTAGTTCAACAAATAGAGTAGACATTAATTAATAGGAGGCAACGGTAATGAAAGAGTATGTAGAACTTATAGGATTAATGGCAGTATTAATCTGCATAGAAAAAATTTTAGAAGAAACGCAAAAAATGTATAAATATAATTTAAAGCGGAGGAAACTTATTGACTATTTAATAGATATAATAGGAGGTTGGAAATATTTACTGATTGTAGTATTTACATTGTGCAATGTATTAATTATCATCACAGAAAATGAGGAAAAATTTAAAATTGTAGCAGTTTTATTTTTAATTACTGTAATAGGATGGCTATATAAAAACAATGTAAAAAGCATAAAAAAACAATATATAGCTTTTCTCATTGAAATCGTTGCTGGCATGTCATGGGTAGCCATGTTGATAAATTCAATATATTCTTAAAATTACCAAAAGACGTCTTACTATAAAGACGTCTTTAAAACTTCAAAAGGAACTTTTACACAACAATCACCAGTAAGCAGCACTATTTCACATAAAGCACAACACGGAAACCGACGCTAACGTCGTAGAAAGTCTCACAAGCATGGTCACCACGACGGTTGCATACTGAGTGGTCAGCACCCGCGCCAGAGAAGCCACCACCACGAATGACAGCGTATTCTGTTGTTCCATCTTGATTTTCTGCCGTATGGTGTTGTCTTACTTCTGTTGTCCATTCCCACATATTTCCTGCTAAATCATATATATTTTTTGTTTTTGTGGATTCTACTGCTCCTGTTCCTATTTCTAGTCTTTCTCTATAAGTAT
>CANQES010000067.1 GCA_947595555.1 uncultured Clostridia bacterium
TGGAGCTAGTCACTACAGTAAGCCGTTGTCTAGCGGTGGACCATGCGGTGAAGCCGTGTTGAAACCTTGCGGTGGAAGGGCGATTGTGGATAATTATTCTTATTCTGCATCTACTAAACAAACGCATACCTGTAAAAAATGTGGTAAGGATATGTGGACAGGGTCAAAAGATTGGTATAACCCTGGGTATAAATGTACGGTTTGTGGTGCGTTATTCACATCTTCAGAAGGTACTGGGCATTACTGCAGTGAGAGTTGCATGAATTCTATGGTGATTACGTGTGGAAAGCCTGTCTACAGAGCTTGTTCTAACACGCCACTGAATAGATGTGAAACTAGAAGTCGTAACGTTAGTTGTAATGGTTCTGTAACAAATCAAGTTGTTTTGAAAACTGACAAGAAAGATTGTGGATTGAACATGGGAAACTACGTAACAAGTAAGACAGAAACTTTATCTTGTGGTCGTACGTTAACTGATAAAACGACACAAAAAACCGAAAACCATCCATGTACACATAGTAAAACAGCACCTCACTGGTTTACACCTTAAAAGTTTTAAGCATGACGACATAGTATAAAAATATAAAAATAAAAATCGACTATGACACAAAAAATCATAGCCGATTTTTATTTGAAAGATAAATCCCACGATTAATCATAGCATGATTACAAGAGAAAATTTACGTTTTTCAAAATAGGCATTGAAAAAAATATAAGATATGTTATAATATTAAAGGAGAAGAAAGAGAAAGGATGAAAAACATGAAAAAAGAAAAAGAACAGCCAAAAAAACAACATGACATAGGAGATATATTAGTCAAAATCATGGCAGGAATATTAGCAGTCTTAATGGTAGCAGGAACAGGATTCACTTTACTTTATGCATTAATAGGATAAAAAAGAAGGAGAAACCAATGGTAATAAATTTAGGAATGAATTGGGAAAATTTTTATAAAGAAAACATTATGTCATACATCAAATCACTGCAACAAAATCCATTTGAACTAGTAACATTAATAGTAGATTTAGCAATAGTAATATTTTTATTATATTGCTTTTTTAAGATGGTAAAAGGATCAAGAGCGTGGCAGTTAATAAAAGGAATAGCACTGTTAATTATAGCAACATGGGTTAGTGGATTATTAAACCTAAAAATACTAAATTGGATATTAACAGGAATAATGAATTTAGGAGTAATTGCAATTATAGTAATATTTCAACCAGAACTAAGAAGAGCATTAGAACAATTAGGAACAAACAAACTAACAAAATTCTTTGGAATAGATAAAGATGTATCAACAAAAACAAAAGAAGACATTTACAAAGTTGTAATAGCAGCAACAGAATTAGCGAAAACAAAAACAGGAGCACTAATCGTATTTGAAAGAGACATAAAAATACAAGACATAGCAGCAACAGGGATACCGATGAATGCAGACGTATCGCCACAACTACTAGTAAACATATTTGAACCAAAAACACCATTACATGACGGAGCGGTAGTAATAGCAGGCAACAAGATAGTATCAGCAGCATGTGTGCTACCACTTGCAGACGACAAAGACATCGCAAAAGAATTAGGAACAAGACATAGAGCAGCAATAGGAATATCAAAAGAATCAGACAGCATAGTAGTTATAGTATCAGAAGAAACAGGAAAAATATCAGTAGCAAAAGACGGAACATTAATAGCAGACGTTAGAGAAGATGTACTAAAGAAAATTTTAATAAGCAATATTGTAACAAAAAGATTTACAGTAGAAAAAAAAGAAAGAAAAAACAAACTAAAAGAACTAAAAGAAAAAATGAAAAAAAGCGAGCAATAAGGATATGAGAAATATAAAATTAGTAATTGAATATGATGGAAAAGAATTCAATCGGGTGGCAAAAACAACCTAGCAAACTAAATATACAAGGGACAATAGAAAAAGCCATAGAGCAAATAACAGGAGAAAACGTAGATTTAATAGCATCAGGAAGAACAGATAGTGGAGTTCATGCATTGCGGGCAAGTAGCAAACTTCAAAACAAATTCAAACATTCCAATCGAAAAATTTGCAATAGCAATTAATAGCAACTTAAAAAAATCAATAATAATAAAATCAGCAGAAGAAGTAGATGAAAAATTTCACAGCAGGCTTTCATGCAAAAGAAAAACATATAGATATATTATAAACAATACAAAAGAAGGGACGGCAATATATAGAAACCTAGAAACACATATTCCAATGAAATTAGACATAGAAAAAATGAAAAAAGCAATAAAATACTTTGAAGGTGAACATGATTTCAAGGCATTCAAAGCAAGTGGAACAAGTGCAAAAAGTAGTATAAGAACAATATACAAAGCAGACATAATAGAAAAAGAAAAAGACAAAATATGGATAGAACTAACAGGAAATGGCTTTCTATATAATATGGTAAGAATTATAGCAGGTACACTAGTAGAAGTAGGATTAGGAAACATAGAGCCAGAAGACATTGCACAAATTATAAAAAAACAAAAAAGAGAAAATGCAGGAAAAACATTACCACCACAAGGCTTATACTTAGTCAAAGTAGAATATATATAAATTAACAAAAAAATAAGGCAAGGCATAAAATATAGTAAAAAATAAAAAGGAGAGAAAAAAATGAACATTTTACTTATATTTTTTGCCTTGCCAATTGCTGTTATTATCATTTCAATTGCATTACAAAAAATTTTTAAAAATCCATTATTAGTAGCAGCGATTATATTTGCTATTTTTTTAATAGTAACATTTGTCGTTAATGACTTAAACTTTTTAGTAGCCGCAATAGCCTATGCAATTATAAGTTTCCTGACAGCATTAATTACTTATCTTATTTGTCGATGCCTAAAAGAACAATGTAGAGAAAACATAAACTGTTGCTGTAACAATAATATAATGACAGCAAATACAAATCAAAACAATAATGGAATACAAACAACTGACGGAAACCAATTAGTTGTGACAAATTGCAACGAAAACAACAACAATAGTTTCAACTATCAAGTTACAAGTACAGATGGAGTAACAGCTAGAATAAGCATTGTGCCTAATAATACAAACAACAACGGATGTGGATGTAACAGAAGATAAAAATTAAAATGTTACAGTTTAGTCTAAAAATATAAGACTGAACTGTAACATCATAATTAAGACATATTTTTCTTGAAAAAAAACGTAATATATGATAAGATAAATAAACGAAAGAAGAGGGAAAAATATGGTAGATATTTTAATAGACGCTATTATAGATAGCATAAAATTACTTCCATTTCTATTCATTACATACTTAATCATGGAATACATAGAACACAAAACAAAAAACAAGACAAAAGAAACAATAAAAAAATCTGGTAAATATGGACCAATCATAGGGGGGATACTAGGAATATTCCCACAATGTGGATTTTCAGTTTCAGCAACAAACCTATATGCAGCAAGAGTAATCACACTAGGAACACTAATTGCAGTATATCTTTCAACATCAGACGAAATGTTACCAATATTCTTATCAGAAGCAGTACCAATATCAACGATACTAGGAATATTAGGAATTAAACTAATTGTCGGAATAATAGCAGGACTAAGCATAGACTTAGTCATGAAACTAAAACATAAAAACGAAGAACAAAAAATAATAGACTTATGTGAAAAAGAACACTGTGACTGTGAACATGGAATATTTAAATCAGCATTAAAACACACATTAAGCATATTCATATTCATATTACTTATTACAATAATAATAAACATAGCAATTGAATTGATAGGAGAAGAAAACATATCAGGATTTTTGCAAAATAAGCCGATATTAGGACCAGTAATTGCAGGAATAATAGGATTAATACCAAACTGTGCAGCATCTGTTATACTAACACAAATGTACCTAGAAAATGTTATGTCAGTAGCAACACTAATATCAGGGCTACTAGTTGGAGCAGGAGTAGGACTAGCAGTACTATTCAAAACAAACAAAGGAATAAAAGAAAACATCAAAATAGTAGGAATACTCTACAGTATAGGAGTAATTGCTGGAATAATAATAGAATTACTTATATAAAAATCAAGGAGGAGATAAAATGTTAAGCGCAAACGGAGTAACCGTAAGATTTGGAAAAAGAGTCTTATTTGAAGACGTAAACATACGATTTGGAAAAGGAAACTGTTATGGAATCATAGGAGCAAACGGAGCAGGAAAATCAACATTTCTAAAAGTATTATCTGGTGAAATTGAGCCAAGCAAAGGAGACGTTAGCATTGACAAAGGAGAAAGGCTATCTGTCTTAAAACAAGACCATTTTGCATTCGAAGAATATAGTGTAATAGACACTGTCATGATGGGAAACAAAGAATTATATGACATCATGAAAGAAAAAGATAACATATATGCAAAGCCAGACTTTTCAGAAGAAGATGGAATGAAAGCAGCAAAACTAGAAGAAAGATTTGCAGAATTAGATGGATGGAATGCAGAATCAGATGCAGCAATGTTATTAAACGATTTAGGAATTATACCAGAAAACCATTACAAATTAATGAAGGACATTGAAGCAAAAGAAAAAGTAAAAGTTTTACTAGCTCAAAGCCTATTTGGAAATCCAGATGTCTTATTATTGGACGAGCCAACAAACGACTTAGACATAAAAAGTATAAACTGGTTACAAGAATTTTTGATGGACTTCGAAAACACAGTAATAGTAGTATCACATGACAGATATTTTTTAAACAAAGTATGTACGCACATAGCAGACGTTGACTTTGGAAAAATAAAAGTCTATCCAGGAAACTATGACTTTTGGTATGAATCAAGCCAACTTGCATTAAAACAAGCAAGAGAACAGAACAAGAAAAAAGAAGAAAAAATCAAAGAACTACAAGAATTTATTGCAAGATTTAGTGCAAATGCCTCAAAATCAAAACAAGCAACATCTAGAAAGAAAACACTAGAAAAAATAGAACTAGACGAAATAAAACCATCAAACAGAAAATATCCATATGTAGACTTCAAACCAGACAGAGAACCAGGCAAAGAAATTTTACAAGTAAAAAACATATCAAAATCAATAGAAGGAGTAAAAATATTAGACAAAATATCATTTGACGTAAAACAGGGGGACAAAATAGCATTTTTAGCAGACAATGACATTGCAAAAACTGTATTATTTCAAATCATAGCAGGCGACATTGAACCAGATGAAGGAGAACTAATATGGGGAACAACAATAACACAAAGCTATTTTCCAAAAGACAACAACTATCTATTCAACACAGATGAAAACCTAACTGAATGGCTAAGAAAATATTCAAAAGACCCAGATGAAACCTATGTTAGAAGCTTCTTAGGAAGAATGTTATTCTCAGGAGATGAAGCACTAAAACAAGAAAAAGTGCTATCAGGAGGAGAAAAAGTAAGATGTATCCTATCAAAAATGATGTTATCAGGAGCAAATTTTTTAATATTTGATGAGCCAACAAACCATTTAGACATGGAAAGCATCACATCTGTCAATGAAGGAATGAAAAAATTCATAGGAAACATTTTATTTACATCACATGACCATGAATTAACACAAACCGTAGCAAATCGTATCATTGATATAAAAGAAGACGGGCAAGTAATAGACCGAGAAATTACTTATAACGAATATTTAGGAGTAGAATAATCATGAGTAGAGTTGATAAAATAAACTATTATTTAAACATAGCAGAAAGCGTAGCAGAAAGAGGCACATGTTTAAGAAACAACTATGGAAGCATTATAGTAAAAAACGATGAAATCATATCAACTGGCTACACAGGAGCGCCAAGAGGAAGGAAAAACTGTTTAGACTTAGGATATTGCATAAAAAGTGACATGCCAAGTGGAAAAGGGTATGACAAATGCAGATCTGTTCATAGTGAGCAAAATGCTATGATTAGTGCTGCCAGAAAAGATATGATAGGGGCCACATTATATCTAGTAGGAATAAATAAGAGAAACAACCAATATGTTACAGACAACGAACCATGTACTTTTTGCAAAAGAATGTTAATAAACGCAGGAATAAAAGAAGTAATCATGCGTGACACAAAAACCGAATACAGAATAGAACAAGTACAAAATTGGATTAAAGAAGATGACTCACTAAAATATTAATCTGATTTTCTCTTTTTCATGTAATTGGCAACAATTAAAACAAATAAAAAGAAAGGAACTTAACAAAATGGACAAAATCATAAAAACAATAGCAGAAGAATTAAACATAAAACCATCACAAGTAGAAAACACAGTCAAACTAATAGATGAAGGCAATACAATTCCCTTTATTGCCAGATATCGTAAAGAAGTAACAGGAGGACTTTCAGATGACATCCTAAGAGAACTTGGAGAAAGGCTAACTTATTTAAGAAATCTAGAGCAAAGAAAAGAAGAAGTAGTAAAAGCTATAGATGAACAAGGAAAATTAACAGATAACATTCTACAGGACATCGCAATTAGCAAAACACTAGCAGAAGTAGAAGACATTTATAGACCATATAAACAGAAAAAGAAAACAAGAGCTACAGTTGCAAAAGCAAAAGGGCTAGAGCCATTAGCACAAATAATTATTGAACAAAAAGAAACGAAACCAGTAGAAGACATAGCAAAAGAATATATTAACATTGACAAACTATCTGATGAAGATAGAAAAAATAAAGATAAAGTTGTAAAAACAGCAGAAGAAGCCATTCAAGGTGCTTTAGACATCATAGCAGAAGATATCTCTGACATTGCTAAATATAGAAAAGAAATCAAAAGGCAATGTTATCGAGAAGGGATTATTGTAACCAAAGCATCAAAAAAAGATGAAAAATCAAACTATGAAATGTACTATGAATATCAAGAAGCAATAAAATACATACCAAGCCATAGAATTCTAGCAATTAATCGTGGTGAAAAAGAAGAATTTTTAAAAGTAAAAATTGAAAAACCAGAAGAAAAAATAATTAATTACATAGAAAGAGACATTTTAAAAGGTGAAACACAATTCACAAATATGTTAAAAGAAACAATTTTAGACAGTTACAAAAGATTAATTGAACCTTCAATTGAAAGAGACATCCGCAGTGACTTAACTGAAAAAGCGGAAGAAAAAGCAATAAAAGTATTTGGGCAAAATTCAAAACAATTACTATTAGGAGCACCAATCAAAGGAAAAACAGTAATGGGGTTTGACCCTGCATATAGAACAGGATGCAAAATAGCAGTTATAGATGAAACTGGAAAAGTTTTAGACAATACAAC
>CANQES010000068.1 GCA_947595555.1 uncultured Clostridia bacterium
AAAATTTTTAATAAAGATTTGTGCCTTCCGCAGACGAGCTAAGCGAAGGCAAGGAAGGAATGAGATTAATAATGAAAGTAGGATTTGTTCATTTAGGATGTAGTAAAAATTTAATTGACACAGAAGCGACAATTGGGTTATTTAAAAAGCACAACTTTGACATCGTAGCAGAAGAAGAAAAAGCAGATATTATTGTGATTAACACTTGTGGATTCATTGATTCTGCTAAGGAGGAAGCAATTAATACTATTTTAGAGATGTCAGAATATAAGAAAAAAAACTGTAAATATCTTATTGTTATGGGATGTTTAGTACAGAGGTATTATAAAGAGTTAATTAAAGCATTGCCAGAGGTTGATTTATTTATAAAAATTGATGAATATGACATCTTATGGGATAAAATTGAGAATCTTATTGAAAAAAACACAGTAATAAATAGTAATAAGCAGACTTCAAAAAAAATTTTAGACATTCCTAAAATGCCAATGTTAACACAAGAGCAGTTTTTAGATAGAACTATTACAACTGGAAAAGATTATGCTTATTTAAAAATAGGAGAAGGATGTAGCAATAGATGTACATATTGTGCTATTCCTTATATTAGAGGTCCATTTGTTAGTAGAAAAAAAGAGGACATTATAGAGGAAGCAAAAAAACTGGCAAGGCAAGGAATAAAAGAACTAATTATTATAGCTCAAGATACAACAAAATATGGAGTAGATTTATACGGCGAAAGTAAACTAGCAGAACTATTAGAAGATATTAGTAAAATAAATGGCATTCATTGGATAAGATTTTTATATTCTTATCCAGAAGGAATAACAGATGAATTAATAGAAACAGTTGCAAAAAATCCAAAAATTGCAAATTATTTTGATATTCCAATTCAACACATATCAAATGATATTTTAAAAAAGATGAATAGAAGAACATCAAAAAAGCAAATACAAGACTTAATTAGCAAAATAAGGACAAAAATTCCAGATGTAACTTTAAGAACAAGTTTAATAGTAGGATTTCCAGGAGAAACTAAAGAGCAGTTTGCAGAATTATTGGAATTTGTAAAAGAGATTAAATTTGATAAATTAGGAACATTTACTTATTCAAAAGAAGATGGAACACCAGCAGCTAAATTACCAAATCAAATTCACGGGAATACAAAAAAGGCTAGATATAGACAAATTATGCAAGAACAACAAAATATATCTAGAGAGAAGCAAGCAGAAAAGGTAGGTAAAGAATATGAAGTTTTGATAGAGAATATATCTTTTGATGGAAAATATTATGTTGGAAGAACAATACAAGATGCTCCAGACATAGATGGCTTAGTTTATGTACACAAAACAGAAAAAGATAATAAAATTCATCAATTTGAAAAAGTTAAAGTTACTGACATTAGTGATTATGATGTGGTAGGGCAAATAATAACAAAGGCAAATGCCAGAAGAGGAGATGAAAATGCAAATCTTAGGACATGTTCAAATACAAGGTAAGCAAAAAGACATTTTGTTAAAAGAAGAAGATGAGTTTTTTAAATATTATAGTTTAGAATTAATAGGTGCTTACCTACCAAAAATAGGACAGGAAAAAATTGCATTTAAAAAAGATAGTGAATTAGATACTGAAACTAAAATGTCAATAAAACAAATTATCAATCATGCTAGAATAACTAGTATGCTTCAAATAATTGGTCAAACAAATATAGAAGGAAAAATGAGGGACATAGTAGCTAAAAAAGAAGGAGAGATGATAAAATATTATTATTTGAATTTAATTGGAGTATATACTGCTAAAATTCCTGGTGCAACTATTATATTTAGGCAAGATACGTTGGAAAATGCAGTATCTGCTGAAACAAAAGATAATCAGCAAAAAAATTATATATCACCAACAGAAAAAGAGCAATTAGAAAAATTTTTACAAGATATAAAAATAAAAAATATTATTGAAAAAATGCAAGAAAAATCACATCCAGAAAGAACAAAATATGATAGAACAATACAAACAAGTAAAAACCAGGAAAAACAAATAAAAGACATTGAAGAACAGCAGAAGCAAGTTTTACAACAAACAATTCAAAAGCAAATGAGCAAAACAACAAATAAATTAAATGATATCAATATAAAACAAGAAGTAGATATGAACACAAGAGTTACTGATATGAAAAATTTAAATCAGGTATTATCAAGAGAAGGTAAAATGCCTAAAATGGAGCATGGGGATGCTCCATTGAAGATGGGAATTGTAGAATCAGACGATTTGAAAAATTTAAAAAATGAAAAAGGTGAAAAAGAACAGGGACATAGTTCTCGTTATGAAGCTGTGGTTATTACTAAAAAAGGTAAAGTGAAAGCAATGAACTTGGAAAATGATACACAAGAAGGGACAAATCCACGAGAAAAAAATTATCAAGTAAAGCAAGATGGACATGTAAAAAATGATGATGTTCTTACTAGATTAAAAGTAGGACAGGGAACTATAGGTATAAATAAAGGACATTATGGAGAAGTAGAAGTATATCATTCACCAAGAAAGACTCTTGGAGGAAAAGGAGTAGAAGGTAATAAAAGTTTAGATAGACAATTGGAAACTTCAAATGCCAAAAATACATTGAAGGGGACTGATATAGAAACATTGCAATTAGCAGAAGAGTACGGTGATGGATATCGTTCAGTCGAGGAAGGATATCAAGAAGTAGAGAGACACAAGGAGAAACATCCGGATTGTGAACCTAAAAGTGCAAAGGATTTAGATGGAGAAAAGAATACAAAATCACATACGCATAAAGCAGACAACTTATATGAAAATCAAAAAACTCCTCAAGAAGGAGATGAAAGATGAAAATTACAGTGGATTTACATGAACCACTGTTTTATAAATTTTGTCTAAACCATTAATAGTATTTTCAAGACTATCAGCTAATTCATGACTTGCAAAAGTAGACATTTGACCATCTACACTAATAGTTAAAAAAACTAAATATTTATCTCCAACAGGAGTGGAAACTATATCTTCCACTTTTTTTATGTCTGAATAACTATGAGCAATATCTAAAATTAAATCTTTAGTTTTATCGTCTACACTTATATCCATTAGAACATTATAACTTTCGATAAAAATTGTAATTCCAGTATAACAAATCCAAATAGAAATTCCAATACTTACAATGCTATCGAACCAGTATATATTACATAAAGTAAGAAGAACTGACATTAATGTAAAAGTAGTGATTACACAATCATTTCTATGATCTTTCATATTTGCTTCTAGTAAAATATTATGATGTTTTTCATATGCCTTTTTTGTATAGAAAAATAGGAAAAGTTTTATAACAATTGTTGCTATGCATATTCCTACTAAAAACCAAGAAAATTGAAGTTTGCTTCCTAAGATTAGTGTAACAACAGAGTCGTATAATAATTTAGCAGATACAATAATCATTGACATACTAATAAACATCGAAAAGATGTATTCTGCTTTTCCATGACCTAGATTGTGATCGCTATCGTTAGGAACACTAGCAATTTTATTTCCAATAAATGTCATTAAAGATGCAAAAATATCGCCAGCACTATTGAAACTATCAGCTATCATTGCTTGGCTATGGTTAATAAATCCAACAATAGCTTTACTAATTAATAATATAATGTTTCCTATAATACCATATATTCCAGCTTTTTTGGTTATTACAAATTTGTCTTCCATAGTTTTATTACACTTCCTTTTTACATTTTTATGATTATAACATATAAAATAGAAATGTAAAAGTATAATATGCAATAAAAAAATATTATGAAGATTGAAAATTTTGTCATATTATGTTAAAATTAAGTAAAGGGATAAAATGATAAGAATGTAGGTGATGGAATGAAAAGATATATAAAAGTAGTAATATTAATTCTTTGTATAATATTTTTGATTCCTATGGTATCTTATGCAAAAAAGACGGAAAACTGGAACGAATTAACGTGGGACGAATTTTGGTATAAATTTAATGAGGCAGAAGATGATGAATTATCGGATGAAGCTTTGCAAAGAATGATAAATGGACCGACAAAAGAAGAAAGAGGAGTATCAGATTGTATTACTTCAGATCATTTAATAGGAAATCAAGCAAGAGCAGGAGAATTACTAGAAAGTAGAAATCAGGCTTCTTCGCCACAACATACAGGACCAGGGACAGATTCAAGCATAACAGGAAAAGATGAAGAAAAAGCTAAGGCATTGAGAAAAGAAATAATGGATTTTATATCAAGTCAAGAATATAATTCATTAAATATGAAAGAAGAGGACTTGAAAAAGTGGATAAATAAAATAGATGATTATAAAATAGCAGCTGGAAATGAAGCTTATTATCAAGATAGTGACATTGTAGCAGCTAGAGGAGATATGAATTCAGCTTTAATAGCAAAAACAGGAACAGGAGATTATTCTGCTTTTGAAGACCAAGCAGGAAAAACGCAAGAAGATGAACTTTATCAAAATCCAGATACCACAGATACACCAACAACATCAGTAGGAACAATAAAAGATATGATGACTGATGCAGATAAATTTATGAGTGAAAGAGATGCAGAACACACAAATCCTTTAGGAGAAAATAAGGAAAGCTTGAAGAGTTTTTCAAAAACACTATCAGGAATATTATTAACAGTAGGAATAGTAATAGCGGTAATAATTGGAGGAATTTTAGGAATTAAATTCATGACAGGAGCAGCAGAGGAAAAAGCTGATGTAAAGCAATTATTAATACCATATATTGTAGGTTGTATAGTTGTATTTGGAGCAATTACAATATGGAGTATAGTAGTAAATTTTGGACAACAGTTTGATGCAATGGAAACGACAGAAGTAGGAACGACAAGTAGTTCAACGTCATCAACATCAGGAAGTGAATCAAAAACAAGTGAAAATCAAGGCACAGATAAAAGTGAATCAAAAACAAGCGGAAATCAAGGCACAGATAAAAGTGAATCAAAAACAAGCGGAAATCAAGGCACAGATAAAAGTGAATCAAAAACAAATGAAAATAAAAATACGAGTAAAAGTGAATCAAAAACAGATGGAAATAAAAATACGGGTAAAAATGAGTCAAAAGAAAATGAAGAAAAAGAAAAAACGGGAGAAACATCTTCATCAACGAAAAAAGATAAAAATAGTAGTTCAACATCATCTTCTAATAAAGATAGTACATCAAATAAAAAAACAACTGTAGAGGTAAAGACATTATTATTACATAATAAAGATATAATGCTAGATAAAGATCATTATAACAGTACCAAATTACAATGTGATGTATATCCAAGTAATGCTACTAACAAAAAAATAACATGGGAATCTTCAAATAAATCAGTAGCAACTGTAGATAGTAAGGGTAATATTAAAGCAAAGTCTATGGGAACGACAGTAATAACTGCTAAATCAGAAAATGGGAAAAAGGCAACGTGTAAAATAACAGTAATAGGGCAAATGAAAAAAGTTAATGGACAATGGAGTATAAGCAAAGTTAAGTGGACAAGGGAGCAAGTTGAATCATATATTAATAATGCAGAAGAACTATGTAAAACAAATGATTTTTATAATTATCCAGAAGCAGCAGCAGGAAGATTTCCATATTATACAGGAAACCCTTATAATGGAAGTTTGAAAAAGAATTATTTTGATAAAAAAGTTGGAATTAGTGCAACTAATTATTTAATATTAGCAACTACAATGAATCAGAGACTATATATATTTGAAAAGAATAGTGCAGGAGTTTGGAAATTAATAGAAGAAGAATATACTTCAACTGGAAGAATTATGAATCCAAATAACAAAGCTTGTTGGAATGCTAGTAATGTTATAGGAAGTGCTCATAATAGATTTGACTTTTATATAGGGGCAATGTATGGAAGTTTTTACTATTCACATAGATTGAGAGCATGTTACGAGTTTTGGCAATGTGGAAAAGGAGGAAATGGAATAGAGGGAACAGGAGGAACTTATAATGGAACTATAAAAGAGCCATATTATTCTCACAGAGCATTACATTCTACATATAATCCACCAACAGATGATGCAAGACGTTTAGGAAAACCTACCACTTCACGGATGTGTAGTACTTCCTTTGAGACTTATTAATCTTGTATATCAAAATGAAAAAATGTTTGGAACAAGGCTTATAGTATATTAAAAGCTAATTTAGTAAAAAGGAGTTATTTATGATGAATAACTCTTTTTTCATCGTAAACATTGCAAAAAAATATTATATATAGTATAATTTAAAAGTACAAAAAGAAAAAGTAAAAGAGGGGTAATAAAAATGTCAATATTTGTCATAGCTTATATATTAATATTCATAATATTTGCGTTAGTAGCTTATGCAGTATTACAAATTAAATTGTTTGGTATGAAAATTAAAGATTTTTGGTCATTTATAGAAGCAAACCAAATGTTAGACAAATTATATAAATTTGCTATACAATATGAAAATATGTCTTCACAAGAACAATTGATTTATTTATCAGAAGCGGAAAAAATCTTTAAAGCTTTTGATAATGTACCAGATGTTTTATGGGAAGAAGAATATGATAAGTACAAAGAAGTGTTATCAAAATATAAAGATATAAAAATGATTAGATGGGCAGAGGAAAATAAATAAAAAAATACTTGCAAAGTATTTTTTTTTGATATAGAATAGAATTACCAATAAAGAAATTGGAAATAATATTATAAAATTAATAAGGAGGAATTTGAGTATGTCAGTAAAAATAGGTATTAACGGATTTGGAAGAATTGGAAATTTATCATTCCAAGCGGCTTTAAAAAGAGAAGGGGTAGAAGTTGTAGCAATAAATGATCCATTTATAACAGCAGACTATATGGCTTATATGACTAAATATGATACAGTACATGGAAAATTTGATGGAACAGTAGAAGGAAAAGATAATGTATTAACAGTAAATGGAAAAAATATAAAAGTATATAATGAAATGGATCCTCATAACATTCCATGGGGAGAATTAGGAGTAGAATATGTATTAGAATGTTCAGGAGTATTTACAACACTTGAAAAAGCACAAGCACATATTGATGCAGGAGCTAAAAAAGTTATTATTAGTGCACCTTCAAAAGATGCTCCAATGTTTGTTATGGGAGTAAACCATACAGAATATGATCCAAGTATGAATATTGTATCCAATGCATCTTGCACAACAAACTGTTTAGCACCA
>CANQES010000069.1 GCA_947595555.1 uncultured Clostridia bacterium
GTATGTTTAAATCCCATTGGTTTAATATTAAAAGTTAAATTTTTATAATGCACTTGCCAATTGTTTGGCATTTTTTTCTTAAATTCCCATGAACCGCCACCTGTTTTACTTCTATGATATGTAGCATTAATATCTTCCCATTTTTTAGGGAAACTTTTGTCTTTCCAAATGATTTGTGGATCTGGTCTAGCTAGTATAACATCTCCCCATTTTTCCAATTTTTGTCCATCTGACATGTCTAAAATTTTATATTCTTTCCATTCATTTGCTAATTTCATATTAAAAATTTTTATTCCTTCCTTTATTAGAATAGTAGTATTGTAGCATATTTTGTGTTTTTTTTCAAGAATAATTTTACCTTATTTGGACATACTTAAAATATGAGTAAATCTAAAGGAGGTTTTTCTTTTGTTAAACAATAAAGTAGAAATATGTGGTGTAAATACCTCTAAATTACCACTACTTAGCAAAAAAGAAAAAGAAGAACTATTCATAAAAATAAAAGAAGGAGATAATGAAGCTAGAACTACATTTATAAATGGAAATTTACGATTAGTATTAAGTGTTATACAAAGATTTTACGGAAGAGGAGAATCAGCAGATGATTTATTTCAGGTTGGATGTGTTGGGTTAATAAAAGCAATTGATAATTTTGACTTAAACCAAAATGTACAATTTAGCACCTATGCAGTCCCTATGATAGTAGGAGAAGTAAAACGATATTTAAGAGATAATAATAGCATCAGAGTTAGTAGGTCTGTACGAGATTTAGCCTATAAAGCAATCCAATTTAAGGAAAGATATACAAAAGAGCATGGAAAAGAGCCGAAAATCGAAGATATTGCAAAAGAACTAGGTGTAGAAAAAGAAGAAATTGCCTTTAGTTTTGATGCCATTCAAGACCCTGTATCATTACAAGAACCCGTTTACAGTGACGGCACAGAAAGTATATATATTATGGACCAAGTTAAAGATAGCAAAAATACAGATGACATGTGGACAGAAAGAATGGCTATTGAAGGTGCTTTAAAAAAATTAAATGATAAGGAAAGAACTATAGTTACAAAAAGGTTTTTTGACGGAAGAACTCAAATGGAAGTAGCTGACGAAATTGGGATTTCACAAGCTCAAGTCTCAAGATTGGAAAAAAGTGCTATTGACCATATTAAAAAGTTTTATAAATAATTTAATAATCCACTTAACTACAACATATAATTAAGATATAAATTATGAAAGAAGGTTTAATATGTTAAATAAGTTTGCTGTTGTTGGTGGAGATTTAAGAATAATAAAATTAGTAAATATACTTGCCAAAGAAAAAAATATAATATATACTTATGGATTAGAAAGAGCAGAAGACATAAAAAATGTTGAAAATGTTTCGTTTTGTGAAAATATAGAACAGGCTACTCAAAATGCAGATATTATAATTGGTTCCATCCCATTCTCTAGTGATGGAAGAACTATCAATAGCCCATTTAGTCAAACTCCTATATCAATTGAAAAACTGCTATATGCTAGTCATTCCAAAATGTTAATTGCAGGAAGTATATCTTCACAAGTGCATGATTTAGCAAAAAAACAAAATATTAATTTAATAGATATCATGAAAAGAGAAGAATTAGCAGTATTAAATACCATTGCTACAGCAGAAGGCGCAATTCAAGTAGCTATATCAAATACTGATAAAATATTGCATGGTAGTAATGTTTTAATTTTAGGTTTTGGCAGAGTGGCTAAAGTATTAGCATTAAAAATGTCTGCATTATCTGCTAATGTTACTTGTGCAGCAAGGAAGCTAGAAGATTTTGCTTGGATGAAAGCTTATGGATTAAATAGCATTAATATCAATAAATTAGGAGAAAACTTATCACAATATGATATAATTATAAATACTGTCCCCCACTTAATTATGACGTCAGAGAAACTTCAATATGTGCATAGTGATTGTGTATTAATTGATTTAGCATCTAAACCCGGTGGATTTGATGAAAAAGCATTAAAAGATAAACATCTAAATTTGATTTGGGCATTAGCATTACCAGGAAAAGTAGCTCCAGTTACGACAGCTGAATTCATAAAAGAAACTATTTGTAATATTTTAAATGAAGCAAGAAAGGAAGAAAAATATGTTAATTGAAATTATAAAATCTATTCTATTTGGAATAGTTGAAGGAATTACAGAATGGCTACCTATTAGTAGCACAGGACATTTAATATTAGTAGAGCAATTTGTCAAGTTTTCACAAGTATCACCAGAATTTTGGAATATGTTTGAAGTAGTTATACAGTTTGGAGCTATTTTAGCAGTTGTATTACTGTATTGGAATAAAATATATCCTATTACAAAAAACAAAAAAAAGGCTATTAAATCAACAGGAATTTTGTCTTATTTTAATAAAGATATTATGATATTGTGGGCTAAAATTTTGACTGCTTGCATACCAGCAGCAATTATAGGAGTTTTATTTGATGAAGTTTTTGAAGCTTTATTCTATAATCCTTTTTGCATCGCTTTAGCTTTGATTATATTTGGTGTTGCCTTTATTATAATAGAAAATTATAATAAAAATAAATCTACTAAAAAACAAAAACATACAAATTCACAAATTACATATAAAGATTGTATAATTATAGGACTTTTCCAATTGTTAGCTGCTATATTTCCAGGAACATCTCGTTCTGGAGCTACTATTTTAGGTGGTCTACTAATTGGTTTATCAAGACCTAATGCTGCGGAATTCACTTTTTACTTAGCAATTCCTACAATGCTAGGTGCCAGTTTGTTGAAACTAGTTAAATTTGGTTTAGCATTTACTGGTATAGAATTAGTAATTTTATTGGTTGGAATGATTGTTTCTTTCTTCGTATCTATTTTTGTTATAAAGTTCTTAATGAATTATATTAAAAAACATGACTTTAAAATATTTGGCTATTATAGGATTATTTTAGGAATTATTGTATTAATTTATTTTTGTTTTGTAAAATAGCTTGACATTTATCAAATTATGCGATATATATTAATTAGAAAATTTAAAAATCATGGAAGGAATGAAATAAATTATGGAACAAGAGAAAAATCAAGGTAAGAAAAGATTATCTGTAGAAGGTACTTTGTTATTAACTGTATTCTTTACTACATTAGCTATTGTAACAGTAGGAATACTTAATTGGATATTAAAATAGAATAAGGCATGAAATGCATGCCTTATTCTATTTTTCGATTTTGTCTATTGTTAGTTTCACACATTTTTTCATATTCTTTACATTTTATCTTATAATCCATTTGCATACATAAATATCTATAATAACTATAAGCTTGCTCATATTGCATCATTAATTCATTTACATCCATACCATTTGGAGATGGCTGCATGCCATAATCCATGTATGGCGGCATAAAGCTAGGATTAAAATCTCTTTCCATTATTTTTCACCCCCTTATTTTCTCGATGTCTCACCATTTTCTTCTAAATATTAGATGTCAAAATTAAAAAAAGGACATACTTGTATAAAAACATAAGTATAAAGAGCAGAGAATAAACCATGAAGTAACTTACCATACAAATATGGTTTTATAGATAAATCTGTTTTTGATGTTATGCTCCAAACTTGAAGTAATATAGACATACCACCAAATCCAAGCAAAAATGCAGTAATAATTATATTCAATGATAGTTTTTTATATGCTATCGCAGATATCGTGTTTATTCCATTTGTAATTTCTAATACTCCTGTTAAAATTCCTTGAATAAAATTAGTATCAATGTTTAATAGTTCGAATATAGGTGATATGCAAAGAGTCATTATATTTAATAGTCCACTTGCTTTAAAAATAGATATAATGCTTGAAAATATAACAACAAAGCCACCAATTAGAAGAATTGTGGATATACTATTTGTAATACTTTCTGCTAAAATTTCTCCTAAATTAGAAAAAGATACTGTTTGTTTTTGTTGTGTATATGAATTTGTTTTAGACATGTTAATTGAGCTATCTCTTCCCTTTTTCCAATATCTAAATAGAAAACCAACTGTTATGCAACCTAATAAATGTGTTATAAATAGTAAAATTCCAATTGTAGTATTTCTATACATTAAAATACCAACTGTACCAATTATAAATAATGGTCCAGAATTGTTTGTAAAACTAAGTAATCTTTCACATTCTTCTTTAGTACATATATTGTTTTTTCTAAAATTACTAGCAATTTTGGCTCCTACAGGATATCCACTAATTATCCCCATTATAAATGCAAATGCTCCCTCTCCCCTTACATTAAAAATTGGTTTCATATAATTATTTAATATATGTCCTAGAAAATATACAATATTTGTATGCATTAATAATTCAGTTGCAACAAAAAATGGAAAAAGTGAAGGTACAACAGAATTAGCCCATAGCGATAATCCTGATTTTACAGCAGGAAGATTGCTTTTTGAAAATAGTAAAAGGCAAAAAGTAAATATTAAAAATAATATTGGTAATAAGTTTTTCTTTACTCTTATGACATAAATACTTGGTTTCGCTATCATGATAACCTTCTTTCTTAAATAGTTTACTATTATAGTATATTTTTTTAATAATATATTATGAATATGAATTATATATTGAATAAAAAAATGTAATATGATAATATACACAATAAAGGGGGATTTAAAATGAAAGAAAAAAAATCTAAACTTATAAAAGTACTTTTAGTATTAGGAATGATTTTTTTATGCGTAGCTATTTATTTTATAGGTATTAATTATTATAAGGAACAAAAAGAAAAAGAAAAAATTAATAATGAACTAGCAAGAGAAAAAATGATGAATGAGAAACTATATACATTAGAAAATTATCCCAAAGTAGATGCATCACTTGCTACACAACCTTTAGCTAATGCAATTATTAAAAATTTTACAAGAGAAAATGTAAATGAAGAAACTTTGAACTATTCTAATACACATCCAGCATATGTAAAATTAATAAATGATGAAGTTGATTTAATATTGGTAACTGAACCATCTCAAGAAGAGTTAGCTTTAGCTGCTGAAAAAGGTGTCGAATTGGAAGTTATACCTGTCGTAAAAGAAGGTTTTGTTTTCTATGTAAATTCTAAAAATCCAATAGATAATTTAACTACAAAACAAATTCAGCAAATTTATACAGGAGACATAACTAATTGGAATGTATTAGGTGGTAATGATGAAAAAATTACTGCATATCAGAGACCAACAAATTCTGGCTCTCAAACAGGAATGCTATCATTAGTAATGAAAGGCTTAAATTTAATGGAAGCTCCAAAAGAAACCTTAGTAGAAACAATGTCTGAAATAATTAACTTAGTTTCTAATTATACTAATGGAAAAAATGCAATCGGTTACTCTTATTATTATTATGCAAATACAATGTTTAAAACTATCGATGAAAATGTAGCTAGCAATATAAAATTATTGGCAATTGATAATGTAAAGCCAAATAATCAAACAATAAAAGATTCTAGTTATCCATTTACAACAGCTTATTATATTGTAATAAATAAAGCTGATGCTCCTAACTCTGCCTCTAGGATATTGGCTAAACAGCTTTTATCTGAAAGAGGGCAAAAAGTAGCTGAAGAAGCAGGATATGTACCAGTAAATTAGAGGAGTTTTGAAATGAAAGAAAAAAATTTTAAAAGTTTTTTAATAAAATTTGCTATATTTTCTATATTATTGATAGGACTGACAGTTGTTGCCATTTATATTACTGTACAATATTTAGAAAAAAATGATAAAGATGTTGAACCAGACATAACTGAAACCGTTGAAAAAGAAAAACCAAAGATTACTGCAACAGATAGTAAATACGGAATTCAATCATATAATGAAACTTATGATTTAAATTCCTTACAAATAACAAATTATTATGATGTTAATGGAAAAATTACTACTGAGAATCCAATGACTGATGATATGACAGATGTATATGTTAATTATATAGACATCCAAGGGCTAAAAGATAAAAATATTCAAGATTCAATTAATGAAAAGCTAAAACAAACAGCTTATTCATTAAAGGACGATAATAGTTGTGTCCATGCATGGGTAACAGCAAATTTTTCTAATGTTTTATCAGTTAATTTTCATACAGATTACGACGATAATAAATGTCTTAATATTGATTTAACAACAGGAAATGATATTCCATTAGAAAAAGTATTTGTTTCCTCTGCCCCACTAAATTCTTATCTTGCAGATGGATTATATAAAAGCTTGGCATGGAATGAATCTGAAAAAGAAGATTATGAAAGCTTACATGACATGAATAATTATGACACATCAGAATATGAAGATAAATTTTTGATGCTCATCAATAACTATAATAAAATTAAAGATAACAACATAGAATATAATATTTTTCCTTCATCTATCAGTATTTATGGCTTAATAGATAAAGAAATTGTTGATAATGATGATGTAGACATTAGTATTAACGTTGATTTTGTTGAACATATTGAGGACATTGCAATTTATAAGAGGTTTTTAACAAATCAAAGTATTTATGAAAATGATGATATCGGAGCAAAAGGTATTATTGTACTAACACCATATATAGAAGTAGATGGCTATATTAAAAATTTAAGTTATGGAAAAATACAAGATAATATTTTTGTTGAAGAAGTTATTGAAGGTGATTTAGAAAATATAAGTAATTTACAGACTATTACCGAATATATTAAAAAATTATCTAATGAACAAAAAGAAACTTTAAAGAAAAGAGATTTAAATGATAAAGCTTTATTTTTTCAAAGGGTATATTATATAGAAGAAAATGAAAAATATAATGTTATATATTTATCTACTTCAGAAACTACTTGCTCTCGTGATTACTTTGAAAATTCTGCTTTTAAGGATTACATTAAGCTTAAACTATCTCCTACTGTAGAAGCGCAGTTATTGAAGTTTGACCCGTATATGAAAGATACATTTCCAAATATGGACATAGCTGATGAAGAGCATACAGATATCTACATTAGTAAAGATGGAAAATTTTTAGG
>CANQES010000070.1 GCA_947595555.1 uncultured Clostridia bacterium
GTCTAATGCATGCTCTGCATCTATAAATGCTGCTTCTCCTCCCATTTTTTGTGCTTCTGCAATAACATGTAATGCCAATGTTGTTTTTCCAGAAGATTCTGGACCATATATTTCTATAATTCTACCTCTTGGTACTCCGCCTATTCCTAATGCTATGTCTAAACTTAAAGCTCCTGTTGGTATTGCTTCTATTTCCATTGCTTTAAATTCTCCCAGTTTCATAACAGAACCTTTTCCAAATTGTTTTTCTATTTGACTCATCGCCATTTCTAATGCTTTCTTTTTTTCTGTATTTTCTCCCATAAATTTTCCTCCTTAAATTAATTGAACTTTTGTTTGATAAACTTATTATATATCAAAAATTTGTTTTGTCAAGACTTTTTTATATTTTTTATTTATACCATCCTTCTATCCCATAAAATTGATAAAACCAATTTGGTGTTATATCGCCTACTAGCCCTGAATTATAAGCAACTGTGTATTTATTATTATATAAACTAATATATGGAACATCAGATTTATAAATGTCTACTAGTCTTGCATATTTCTCTTTTAAAATATTTTCATCAGTCGTATTTTTTACTTCATTCATGATGTTGTTTACTTCTGTATTTGAATAATTTGCAATGTTCCCTCCTCCTAAATATGTTGTTAAGTTAGGGCTTGGACCAAGTGTCATACTACATAAGGCAATGTCATAGTTTCTACTATTTATTTGATTATTATATTGTTCATCAGATGCTTGCACAATATTTATTGGAATCCCTTGATTTGCTAATTGTTGCCTAATGTTTTCCGCTACTGCTACTTTAGAAGAATCACTTGCTCTTACTAATAAGTTGAGAGCTATTTTTTGAGTTTTATAATTTTCTGTTTTTTGCCAAGCTCCCGAACGATAGCTCCATCCTCCTGACATTAATACTTCTTTTGCTTGCTCTACATTGTATCCACTACTAGCATCTTGCCCTTGTGATAGCCAACTTCCATAATCCAACGGAAAACTACTTGTATAGCATTTGTTGTTTAATACACTTGATACAATGTTTTCTTTGTCAATTGAATAAGATATCGCTTTTCTAACTTCCTGTTTTCCTAAAAAATAGTTTTGTATGTTAAAAGCTAAAAATGTATGCTCTCTTCCTTTCAATTCTTTTGTACTATACCCTATCGTCCCAATATATTGTTGTAAATTTTCATTTGTTGTTGCAATTAAATCAATGTTTCCTATTTTAAAACTATTATATAGTTCTCCTACTGAAGAATATAGATTTACTGTTATTTTTTCTATTGTTAAATTTTTTTCTTTGTTCCACCAACTTGTGTTTTTACTTAATATAAGATAAGATGGCTGAACTTCTGTTATAACATATTTTCCTGTTCCTACTGGTGAACTATTTTTTTCTGTATTTGCAAAATCTTGCCCTTCGTAATAATCTTTTGATAATATAGGAAATGTTAATTGATACTCAAAAAAAGGTACTTCTCTATCTAAATAAATAATTACCATATAATCATCTACTATGTCAATTCTTGATACATATTGCACATTATATGAGTATATTGATGATACTTCCTTCAATCGTTCAATTGTAAATTTGACATCTTCTGCTGTAAATTTTTGACCGTCTGACCATCTAACATTTTCTCGTAATTTTATTAGATAAGAATTATCATTTTGTTTTGCCCATTCTTTGGCTAAACATGATTCTACTTTATAATCGGCTGTTAGAGTAATTAGTGGATCATAAATTAGTTTGGAAATATCTTGTACATTTTTATTATTGCTTAGAATTGGATTTATTGTATCCATGCCGTGCAATTCCTAAAGTTAGCTCTGTGATTTTTTCTTCTTGTGTATTGCTGCTTTCTAGTTCTTGTTTTTCTTCTTCATCTTGCCTCATTTTCAAGATAGCAAATAATAAAATGACAACTACAAATATGATAAAAATATATTTTGTCCAATTTGATTTCATGTTCCACCTCTATTCTTCTGCTATCATATATTAAATTGAATTAATTTTCAAGATATTTACAGTAAATAATACAACTTTTTGTTATCATAAAAGCTTACTAGGTACATAATGATAGCATCGGAAGGTATATAATTATATTTTTTAATAACTGCGTAAGCGACCAAACGAAACAAAGTGAAGTGCGATTTGGAGCAACTGACGATTAATTTTTTATTACGGAAGTTGCGACACCAAAGTTATAAAAAAATATAATTATATACCTTCCGATTCCATCATTACATGCCTAGTAACTATTAAAAAAAATGAATTAGTTTTTAAAAGGGCGATTCTCAAATTTATCTTTTGAAATTCGCCCTTAATTTAATATTTATTTTTTTAAGTTCTCGATTCAACAATTAGTTTTATACCTGTTCTATCTTCTCCTTCAACTTCTACTTCTGCAAAAGCGGGTATACAAACTAAATCTACTCCTGCTGGTGCAACAAATCCTCTTGCTATTGCCACTGCTTTTACTGCCTGATTTAGTGCTCCTGCTCCGATTGCTTGCATTTCTGCTTTGTTTGATTCTTTTACTAATCCAGCGATTGCTCCTGCGACTGAATTAGGATTTGATTTTGATGAAATTTTTAAAATTTCCATTTTCTTTTGCCTCCTAATAATTTTATTTTTTTGTTGCAACTTTTACGATGTTCATTTTACATTATTTGGAAAAATTTGTAAAGTGTTTTTTGGAAATTTTTAGGTAATTTCATCGCAATATTTTTCTCTTTTCGACAGTAATCTTTTAATTTTCTATTCGTATAATCTTTTTATGCTTTTTACCCTATTATTATCATCTACATCAAATATAACACCATTAAAAATACATTCTCCTGTTGCTATTTTATATCTTTCAGGCAAAGTTGTTTCAAATCTTTTTATAGATGTTTCAATATCCATTCCAATTACTGAATTTTTAGGACCTGTCATTCCTATATCTGTTATATATGCAGTTCCTTTTGGTAGAATTTTTTCGTCTGCTGTTTGTACATGAGTATGAGTTCCAAATATCGCTGTTACCTTTCCATCTAAAAAATATCCCATAGCTATTTTTTCTGCTGTTGCTTCTGCATGAAAATCAATAAAAATCATATCTACTTGATTTTGTAATTTTACTATTAATTCTTTTGCCACAATAAATGGATTTTCAGATAATACATTGATATCTACTCTTCCAATTAAATTAATAACTGCTATCTTTTTGTCTTGACAAGTATAAATATTATATCCTTTTCCTACTACTCCTTTTGCATAATTTGCTGGTCTAATCAGTTTAGGATGGTCAATGAATTTAAAAATATCCTTTTTACCCCATGTGTGATTTCCCATTGTTATTACATCGATGTTTAATGCTAATATGTCTTTAAAGTTTTGTTCTGTTATTCCCATTCCCTCTGCTACATTTTCTGCATTTACAATAACAAAGTCTATCTGTTCTTCTTTTTTTATTTTTATTAATTTATTTTTTAGTTCTTTTATTGCTGTTGCTCCAATTAAATCTCCTACAGCTAAAATCTTCATTTAATCCCTTCTTTCTGTTTTTTTATATCATACTATATATCTCTAAAAAAGTAAAGAAGCTACGTTAAATAACGTAACTTCTTTATTTTATTTAGCATAGTCAATAACTCTTGTTTCTCTTATCATGTTCACTTTGATTTGTCCTGGATAATCCATTTCACTTTCAATTTTCTTTGCAACATCTCTTGCTAGAACTGTCATTTTGTCATCTGATATTTTTTCTGGTTTTACTATAATTCTAACTTCTCTTCCAGCTTGTATTGCAAAGGATTTTTCTACACCTTCGAATGAGTCTGCTATTTCTTCGAGATTTTGTAATCTCTTAATATATGCCTCTAATGTTTCTCTTCTTGCTCCTGGTCTTGATGCAGAAATTGCATCAGCAGCTTGTACTAGTACAGCTTCTAATGATTGTGGTTCTACATCTCCATGATGAGCTTCAACTGCATTAATAACAAGTGGATTTTCTTTATATTTTTTAAGAATGTCTACACCAATTTCAACATGTGTTCCTTCCATGTCATGGTCTAGTGCTTTTCCTATATCATGTAAAAGTCCAGCTCTTCTTGCTAGTTTAGGGTCTAATCCCAATTCTTCTGCCATTATTCTTGCTAAGTTAGAAACTTCAATAGAATGGTTTAAGACATTTTGTCCATAACTTGTTCTATATTTTAATTTTCCTATTAGTCTTACAATGTCTGGGTGTAATCCTATTACTCCTGTTTCTAATACTGCTCTTTCTCCTTCTTCTTTGATTGTAGTATCTACTTCTTCTTTTGCTTTTTCTACCATTTCTTCAATTTTTGCTGGATGTATTCTTCCATCATCAATTAATTTTTCTAGAGCAATTTTAGCAACTTCTCTTCTTAATGGGTCAAATCCTGATAAAACTACAGCTTCTGGTGTATCATCAATTATTAAATCAATTCCTGTTAATGTTTCTAACGCTTTTATGTTTCTACCTTCTCTACCTATTATTCTTCCTTTCATGTCATCATTTGGAAGGGCTACAATAGATACTGTGGTTTCTTGTGAATGGTCTGCAGCACATTTTTGTACAGCATAACTTAGAATTTCCTTCGCATTTTTTATTGCTTCTTCCTTAGCCTTTTGCTCTTTTTCACGAATTAAATTAGCTTTTTCTATAGTTAATTCTTTGTCCATCTCTGCTAATAATTTTGCTTTTGCTTCCTCTTGTGTTAAAGATGCAATTCTTTGAAGTTCTACCATTTCTTGATTATGTAGTTGTTCAATTTCATCTTTTCTTTTTTCAATTTCTTGCAATTCTCTGTCTACTTCTTGCTCTTTTTTTTCAAAATTTTCTTCACGTTTTTCTAAGTTTTCCTCTTTTTGCATTAATCTTGTTTCTTGTTTTTGTACTTCGCCTCTTCTTTCTTTAATCTCTTGATCTAACTCTTTTCTGCTATTCATAATTTCTTCTTTAGCTTTGAAAATTTCCTCTTTTTTTAAATTTTCTGCTTCTATTTTGGCTAAATCAACTAGTCTTTTTGCTTCGTTTTCTGCTCCTTGAATTTTAGACTCTGCAACTTTTTTGCGGTATGCTACTCCTCCTACCATACCTATTGCTAATGAGATTAAGACAGCGGCGATTATGATTACAATGTTCATAATCATACACCTCTTTCTTATTTAATTTTCAATGTTCGAATAAAATATATATCGGTTTTTTTTAATATATTTTTTCCTACCTATTATATTTTATCCCTATTATTGTAAACTGTCAAGATATTTTGAATAAAAAGACAAATTTGAGCTATTTTATATGTCTGTTTAGCATTATTAATATTTCAATTCAAAAATCCCATATTTAATAATCAGCCGAGGCTTTTCATAATTATATTTTAAATAACTGCGTAAGCGACCAAACGAGCTGTGCGAGTGCGATTTGGAGCAACTAACATTTAATTTTTAATATGGAAGTTGCGACACCAAAGTTATGAAAAAATATAATTATGAAAAGCCTCGGCTGATTATTAAATATGGGATTTTTGTAATTAATATTATGTCTGAACAGTAGCTATTTTACTACTTCTACATCTATTTTTAAGTTCTCCCCATTGATATTAGTTTCTGTATAAGTACTTCTTTCTACATTATAAAGCACATCAACTGCTAAAGTATCATGCTTAATCAATTTTTCATTCTTTTGAATTACTTTTTCAAGCATTTGATTATCAGCTACGTAAAGATGTATATTATCTAGCACTTCAAAGTCTTTGTCCTTTCTCATGTTTTGCACCTTTGATAAAATTTCTCTTACATAACCTTCTTCTTTCAATTCTGGTGTAATATGTGTATCTAAAACAACACCTACTTCACCTTCACCACTAAATGCAAATCCTTCTTTTCCTTGCATTGTAACTAATAAATTTTCTGCATTTAGACCAATTTGTGTATCATCAATGTCTATATATTCTGTTCCACCATTTCTTACTTTATTTGCTAAATCCATCTGATTTTTGCTTTCAATTTCTTGTTTAATTTTTGGAATTAGTTTTCCATACTCTTTTCCCAATACTGGTAAATTTGGCTTAATTTCAAAATTAACATAGTCTGACATTTCAGCTCCTAAGTCAATCTCTTTTACATTTAATTCTTCTTTTACAATATCTGCATAATATTCTGGTAAAGTATTTATAGAAATTAACATTTTAGAAAGTGGTTGTCTATTTTTTATATTAGCTGCATTTCTAGCACTTCTTCCTAATTTTACAACTTGATATGCTAATCCCATTTCTGTTTCTAACTTTTTATCTATAGCTGTTTCATCCACATCTGGCCACAAGCATAAATGAACACTTTCTGGAGCCTGACTATCTAATCCTACTACTAGATTTTGATAAATGTCATCTGTCATAAATGGTACGAATGGTGCTGCCACTTTTATTAAAGTAGTCAATACTTGATATAAAGTACAATAAGCTCCTATTTTTTCGTCTGTCAATTCTTGTGCCCAAAATCTTTCTCTATTTCTACGAACATACCAATTAGAAAGTTCATCTGTAAAAGCTTCTATTTGCAATGCGGCAGATGTAATATCATAGTGTTCTAATTTATCATCTACTTCTTTTACTAATGTATTTAATTTTGACATAATCCATTTATCCATAACATTACTTGGTTTGACATTTTTATATTTTAATGGATTAAATTGATCGATTTCAGCATACAAAACATAGAATGAATACACGTTCCATAATGTACTTAAAAATCCTCTTTGGGTTTCTTGCACATTGTTTAATCCCAATCTTGTTGGCAACCATGGAGCACTTACAGTATAGAAATGCCATCTAGTTGCATCTGCACCAACTGTATCTAATAATGTCATTGGGTCTACACCATTTCCCTTAGATTTAGACATTTTTTGACCTTTTTCATCTAGCACATGACCAAGTACAATACAATTTTCAAATGGAGTTCTATTAAATAGAG
>CANQES010000071.1 GCA_947595555.1 uncultured Clostridia bacterium
CATGGTTTACGTATGTTATGATAATGGTGCATACATGAATACTGGTATTCAACGTTCATCTGCAACTCCAAAATTTGCAGATACAACAACATCACCTGCAGGGAAAGTAATTCCAGGAAAAATGCAATCAAGAAAAGATTTAACTAAAATTATGTCTGGTCATCATATTCCATATGTAGCTCAAACAATAGGTTATATGAATTTTAAAGATTTATATGAAAAAGCTGAAAAAGCTATTTATACAAAAGGACCAGCATTCTTAAATGTAATGTCTCCATGTCCTAGAGGATGGGGATATCCAACAGATGAATTAATGCAAATTAATAAATTAGCTGTAGAAACTTGCTATTGGCCTTTATATGAAGTAATTGATGGAAAATATGTAATAAACTATAAACCTGCTAAAAAATTACCAATTGAAGAATTTTTAAGACCTCAAAAAAGATTTAAGCACATGTTTAAACCAGGAAATGAATGGATGATAGAAGAATTCCAAAAAGAAGTTGACAGTAGATGGCAAGAATTATTAGATTTAGAAGAGATTACTAATAAGGCACAATAAGTCAAGAGGTAACAGATTTAATAAGTCCTCTCTTATAATTTTGAGAGGACTTATTTGAAAGGAATTTATAAAAATGTCAGAAAACTTAGAAGACCAAGTAGAGGAAGAGGTTAAGTTAACTAATAAAAAAGTAGTTATATTTAATTTTATTTTAATTGTTGTAATTTTTGTAGGCTTATTTATTTATATGATAAATGTTGATGGGATAGATAATATAAAACAATTAATAAATCAAGTAGACTATAAATGGGTATTAGGAGGCATAATTTGTCTAATTATTCATTGGCTTTGTGAAGCAATTAATTTACATATTCCACTCAAAAAAATGTATCCAAAACAAACTTTTAAAAATTCATTTAGAGTGTCAATGATAGGCCTATTATTTAATAATATCACTCCATTTTCTTCTGGAGGTCAACCTATGCAAGCATATGAATTAACAAAAACAGGAAAGAGAGTTAGCAATTCTTTATCTGCTATGTCTATGAAATTTATTATCACTCAAATAGCTTTAGTAATTACGACATTAGTAGTAGTAATATTAGAATTTTCTTTTTTTGTTAATTTGATGCAGAATTATATTTGGCTTGCAATAGTTGGATTTTTAGTTAATATAATAGCAATAGTTGTAGTTATTTTAGCAGGAATAAAGAAGAAAATAATAACTTTTTTTACAACACCAATTATTAAACTTCTAGGAAAAATTCATATATTTAAAGAACCTGAAAAAACTATTGAAAAATTGGATAAAAGTATAGATAATTTTCGAGAGCAATTTTTATTTATGACATCAGAAAAGAAAATGGTTTTACAGATGTTTATAACAGCAGTAATACAAAGCTTTGCATATTATACAATTACATATATGATATACAGAGCATTTGGCAACAATGACATAACTCTTTTACAGATTATACCAGTGCAAGCATTTTTACTACTTATTATGACTTTCATACCAACGCCTGGTTCAGGGTTAGGAGCAGAGGGTGGATTTTATTTATTGTTTAATTCTGTATTTAAAAATGGTACTATCAATATGTCTATATTATTTTGGAGATTATATACTTTCTATTTACCTATTATAGTGGGAACTTTATTTTTAATACCAGAAAGAACCAAAAAAAATAAGGATTTGGGGACGGCCCCATAATCCTTATTTATTGTACAGAATCTGCTTCTTCCTGAGAAATATAACCATATTCTACCATCTTATTAAGAACATGTTTTTGACGTTTCTTAGCTAAATCAGGATTAACAGTTGGTGCATATACTGAAGGAGCATTTGGAACACCAGCCAACATACTAGCCTCGGCTAGAGTCAAATCCTTTGGATCCTTTTGATAATATCCCATACTAGCATCGTAAATACAGTAATAACCATCACCAAAATAAGAAGAATTTACATATAAAGCAAAAATGTCATTTTTGCTATAATTTTTTTCTAAATCATAAGCAGCAAAAATTTCACCTAACTTTCGTACAATAGTCTTATCTTGATTAAAAATAACGTTTTTTGCAACTTGCTGTGTAATAGTACTTCCACCTTCATCAAATTCTCCGTCACGGATGTTTGTATAAAGAGCTCTAGCAATACCAATTGGGTCAATAGCACCATGTTCATAATAGCGATGATCTTCTACTGCAATAACAGCATTAATATAATTTTCTGGCAATTCAGCAAATGACATATAATGTTCTTTTTTTGTTATGTCTTCTACTCGACTAATTAAGGGTTTCTCTTTTAAAGTATTTGAATAATAGCCAAATCCAATGAAAAACACTATACTGGCAATAATTACAAAAACAAGTAATAATATTAATAATATCTTTCTAAATATTTTCATAAATACCTCATTTCTAACATTATTATACAATAAATGTGGAGATAATGGAATAGAATTCATAAAAAATTAAGAATGAAACTTATCAAACAGACTCTTTACAAAAAAATATGCATATGATAAAATGCTAATCAATAAAATATAACTATATTTTATTGATTAGTAATACCTAAAGAGGTGGAGAAAATGAAAAAATTTACAAAAATGCATGGGCTAGGGAATGATTACGTTTATATGGATGCAATTCATCAAACCATAGAAAACGAATCGTCACTAGCTCAATTTGTTAGTAACAGACATTTTGGCATTGGTTCAGATGGACTAATTTTAATATGCAAAAGTGATATAGCAGACTTTAAAATGAGAATATTTAATAGTGACGGAAGTGAAGCAGAAATGTGTGGAAATGGCATACGTTGTGTTGGAAAATTCGTATATGACAAAGGACTAACCGATAAAACAACAGTTACTATAGAAACACTAGCTGGAATAAAAACTCTATTATTAAATGTAAGAGATGGAAAAGTTGCAACAGTTAGAGTTGATATGGGAGAGCCAATTTTAGCACCAGAAAAAATACCAGTAATGTCAATTGAAGAACCAGTACAGAACTTAAAAGTAAAAGCATCAGATAAAGAATTTACATTTACATGTGTATCAATGGGAAATCCTCATGCCATCACAGTAGTAGAAGATGTAAATAACTTTGATGTTTCAAAATATGGAAATATTATAGAAACGGCATCTGTATTTCCAAACAAAACAAATGTTGAATTTATTGAGATTTTAGATAATGAACATATAAAAATGAGAGTATGGGAAAGAGGTGCAGGAGAAACTTTAGCATGCGGAACTGGTGCATGTGCAACAGCAGTTAGCTGCTATTTGAATCAATTAACAGGAAGACATACATACGTTGAATTACTCGGAGGCACTTTAGACATAGAATGGAATGAAGAAGATAATCATATTTATATGACAGGACCAGCCACAACTGTATTTGAAGGAGAAATTTAGGAGGGAGAAAATGAGTTATATTAATGAAAATTTTTTAGAATTGCAAGATAGTTATTTGTTTTCAACAATAGCTAAAAAAGTAGCAAAATTTACTGAAGAAAATCCAGATAAAAAAATAATAAAATTGGGAATAGGAGATGTCACAAAATCAATTGTACCAGCATGTTTGGAAGCAATGCATAAAGCAGTAGATGACATGGGAACAACAGAAGGATTTAAAGGATATGGACCAGAGCAAGGATATGATTTTTTAAGAAAAGCAATTGTAGAAAATGATTATAAACAAAGAGGAATAGACATAGAAGAAGATGAAATATTTGTATCAGATGGAGCAAAGTGTGACTGTGGTAACATTGTAGATATTTTTGCTGAAGATAACAAAGTAGCTATAACAGACCCAGTATATCCAGTATATTTAGATACTAATATTATGTCTGGAAGGAAAATCACTTATTTACCAGTAACCGCAGAAAATAATTTTAAACCAGAATTACCAAAAGAAAAAGTTGATATGATTTATTTATGTTTTCCAAACAATCCGACAGGAACAGTATTGGAAAAAGAAGAACTAAAAAAATGGGTAGACTATGCAAAAGAAAATAAATCTATTATTTTATATGATTCAGCATATGAAGCTTTTATTACAGAAGAAAACATACCACATAGTATTTATGACATAGAGGGAGCAAAAGAAGTAGCCATTGAATTTAAAAGTTATTCAAAAACAGCAGGATTTACTGGAGTTAGATGTGCATATGTAGTCATACCAAAACAATTAAAAGGATATACTAAAGCAGGAAAAGAAGTAAGTTTTAATCAGTTATGGAATAGAAGAACTTGTACTAAATTTAATGGAGTTTCTTATATTGTTCAAAGGGCAGCAGAGGCAACATATTCACCTGAAGGCAAAAAACAAATTGAAGAAAATATTAAATCCTATTTAGAAAATGCTAAAATTATTAAGCAAGGATTAGAAGAAGCGGGATTTACAGTATATGGGGGAGTTAACTCACCATATATTTGGCTAAAAGTCCCAGAGGGAATGACATCTTGGGAATTTTTTGACAGACTATTAGAAGAAGCAAACATAGTAGGAACCCCAGGAAGTGGATTTGGACCACATGGAGAAGGATACTTTAGACTAACAGCTTTTGGAACAAAAGAAAATTCAATAGAAGCAATGAATAGAATAAAAAGAACAAATATTCGATAAAAGTATTGACTTTTTAACTTAATATTTATATAATAAGCAAAGTAAAAATAGAAATGGAGAAAAAAATGAAAGACACATATTTAAAACTATTAAAAACAGTAAAAAGAGAAGGAATAGAAGAATTAATAAATTTCCTGGAAAAATCAGATTTCTTTATAGCACCAGCAAGTACAAGATTTCATGGAGACCATGAAGGAGGATTAGTAGAACATAGTTTAAAAGTCTATGACATTTTAAAGCACAAAGTAGAACATTGTATATTGCCAATAGACATACCAGAAGAATCAATTATAATAATTGGTTTATTACATGACATTTGTAAAACTAATTTTTATAAAGTAGACTATCGAAATGCAAAAAATGCATTAGGAGTATGGGAAAAAGTACCATATTATACTATTGATGACACAATACCATATGGGCATGGTGAAAAATCAGTAATGATGATAACTGAATATATGAAATTAACACCAGAAGAAAAATATGCAATTCGTTGGCACATGGGATACACAGAACCAAAAGAAAATTACAATGCTATAGGAAGTAGCTATACGAAATATCCAATAGCTTTATTAACACATGAAGCAGATTTAGAAGCAACATATTTTTATGATACATAATATAGAATGAAAGGAAAATATAAAAATGTTAGCATACATAAAAGGAACATTAGAAATGAAAATGACAGGATACATTGTAATAGATGTAGGTGGACTAGGATATAAAGTATTCATGTCAGATGCAGGAATCGAAAAAATAGGTAACATAGGAGAAAAAGTAAAAGTTCACACATATTATCGTGTTAGAGAAGATGATATTAGCATCTATGGATTTAATACATTAGAAGAATTAAAAATGTTTGAGTTATTAATTAGTGTTAGTGGAATAGGTGCAAAAACAGCACTTACAATGTTAGCTGTATGTGAGCCATCAGAATTTGCATTAGCAGTTATTTCAGAAGATGTAAAAACAATAACTGGAATACCTGGCATTGGAGCTAAAACTGCGCAAAGAATAATACTAGAATTAAAAGACAAAATAACAAAAGAGCAACAAATAGAAAATATAAATAAGGAAGTAAATAAACTACAAGTAGCAATTGAAACAAACAATAAAGTATCAGAAGCTATAGCAGCACTTCAAGTATTAGGATACAACAAAAAAGAAATTGAAAAAGCATTTGCCAACTTAGATAAAAATGAACTAACAACAGAAGAATTAATCAAAAAGGGACTAAATTTATTAGGAAAATAAAGTTGGAGGATAAATTTATGAATTCAAACGAACCACTAGCTTATCGAATAAGACCGAAAACATTAGAAGAATATGTAGGGCAAGAACATGTTATAGGAAAAGACAAAATACTATATAGAACAATTAAAGCAGATAGATTATCTAGCATTATTTTATTTGGACCTCCAGGATGTGGAAAAACATCATTAGCGAGAGTGATTAGTGAAACTACAAAATACAAATTTTATAAAATAAATGCTGTTACATCAGGTGTAGCGGACATAAAAAGAGTCATAGAAGAAACTAAAAATATGATGTTAAATCCTGCGGGTAAAAGTATCTTATTTATAGATGAAATTCACAGATTTAACAAATTACAACAAGATGCTTTGTTACCATTTGTAGAAAATGGAACAGTTATATTAATAGGAGCCACAACAGAAAATCCATATTTTGAGGTAAATAAGGCGTTAATTTCAAGGTCAATGGTAATAAAATTAAACCCTTTAACTGAAGAGGACATTTATAAAATCTTAAAAAATGCATTAGAAAGAAAAGACGGCTTAGGAGAATATCAAATTAAAATCGAAGACACAACTTTGAAAAAGCTGGCAGTTATCAGCAATGGTGATGTAAGAATGGCTTTGAATGGATTAGAGGTTGCAACATTAACAACACCAATAGGAGAAGATGGATTTATACATTTAACAGATGAAGTAATTAAAAACAGTATTCAAGAAAGAAAAGCTATATTTGATAAAAACGGTGAAGAACATTATGATAACATTAGTGCTTTTATTAAATCAATGCGAGGTTCTGATCCAGATGCTGCAATATTTTATTTAGCAAGAGCATTAAATGGAGGAGAAGACCCATTATTCTTAGCAAGAAGAATTGTCATATGTGCATCAGAAGATGTTGGAATGTCAAATCCAAATGCTCTAGTGGTAGCCAATAGTGCTATGCAAGCTATACATATGATAGGAAT
>CANQES010000072.1 GCA_947595555.1 uncultured Clostridia bacterium
AGAAGATAATATTGATAGTATTCATGTTTGGTGCAATAAAAGACCAAGTAAGGCTACTATTAAAACATTACCTTATCCTGGATTTCCAACTGATTTGCAACCACAGATGGGGGTTGTATTGGCTTTAGCAAACGGAAATAGTATGATTCATGAAAGTATTTGGGATTCTAGATTTCAATATACAGAGGAATTAAATAAGATGGGTGCTAAAATTACAGCTCAAGGTAAATCTGCCTTTTTTGAAGGTGTAAAAAAATTAATTGGCGCTCCTGTGTGTTCTTCTGATTTGCGTGCAGGTGCTGCACTTGTTATTGCTGGAATCGCAGCAGAGGGCACAACAGAAATTCAAAATTTAGAGCATATCGATAGAGGATATGAAAATATAGAGGAAAAATTTAAAAAAATTGGAGCTAATATCAAAAGAGTAAAAGAATAACAAAGGAATGTATAAAATGTTTAATTTTTGTAGTTTATATAGTGGAAGTAGTGGTAATAGCTTATTTATTGAAACAAATAACACAAGACTTTTGGTTGATGCTGGAGTAAGTAGTAAGAAAATTGAAAATGCTTTGTTAGATATGAATATTGAACCTTCTACTTTAGATGGAATTCTTGTTACACATGAACATACAGATCATGTACAAGGTTTGGGTACTTTTTCAAATAAATTTAATTTGCCTGTTTTTGTTAACCAAGAAACCTTGGATGCTATGCCAAAGCAAAGAGATAAAATATCTAGTAATAATATTAAAACTTTTAAAGTTACTGATAAGTTTTCTATTGGGGATTTAGATATTAAGCCTTTTTCTATTCCACATGATGCAGCTAATCCTTGTGGGTTTAATATATGGAATGGTTCTAAAAAGATAAGTATAGCTACTGATATTGGACATATGACAGATAATATTTTAAATAATTTAGAGGAAAGTTTATTTATACTTTTGGAAGCAAATTATGACCCCGAGGTTCTACGTTGTTCTTCTTATCCTTTTCCATTAAAGGCTAGAATTGCTGGTCCAACTGGTCATTTATCTAACGAAATTGCTGGCAAAACAATTTCACATTTAATGTCTTCTGGATTGAAAAATGCTATGCTAGGTCATTTGAGTAAAGAAAGCAATTTCCCAGAACTTGCTTATCAAACAGTTGTTGATGAATTAATTGCTAATCATGATTTTGACCAAAGTAATTTAAGTCTATGTGTAGCTAGTAGAGATGTTCCTAGCAAATTAATACATATTTAGGAGTGTATAATGTTAACAATTCAAGTTATTTGTGTTGGTAAATTAAAGGAAACTTATTTGAAAGATGCTATTAATGAATATAGTAAAAGATTGTCTCGCTATTGCAAGTTGGAGATTTTAGAGTTACCAGATGAAAAAATCCCAGAAAGGTTGAATGATAGTTTGGCAAATGAGATTAAGTCAAAAGAAAATAATAATATTATTAGTCATCTAAAAAAGGATTCTTATATAATTGCTTTAGATTTGAAGGGCAAAGCTTTTTCTTCTGAAGAATTTTCTTTGGAGATTGATAAAATATCTATGACTTCTAGTCATATTATTTTTATTATTGGTGGTTCTTTGGGTTTAAATGAAGATTTATTAAGTTTATGCCATCAAAAAATAAGCTTTTCTAATATGACTTTTCCTCATCAACTTATTCGTGTATTTCTTTTAGAGCAAATTTTTAGAGCTTTTAAAATTGCTAATGGAGAAATTTATCATAGATAATTATATTTAATTAATTTGTAGAGAAAATAAGAAAAAACAATTATTTCACAATAAATAGGGGCTGAACAAATAGTTTTTATTATTTCAATTTATTTTTCAGGGGGATATTTTCTCTACAAAATTAAAAACTGTAATTAAGACATTTCTTTTAAGATTTGCTTTGTTAATAAATGAATTATAATCTTTTTTACGATTAAAAAAATGAATATAAATAATAAAATTTTCGTTATCATAATTCAATTATATACCATTTTTTTCCATTTGTCAATAAAAACTTTACGACATAATTCTACATATTCCTACACTTACAATCATTCCAACAATGTCTGCCACTAAGGCCGCAAGTAATACAAATCTGGTCTTTTTTATTTTTACACAGCTTGTATAAATTGCAATTGTATATAAAGTTGTTTCTGTTGAACCCATTATTGTAGAAGCTATCATTCCTATATTAGAATCTACTCCGTATCTTTTCATAATATCTGTCGCAACAGCTATTGAACCGCTTCCTGAAATTGGTCTAAGCATGGCTAATGGCATAATTTCACTTGGGAAATGACATACGTTTAATAATGGTGTTATAAAATGTATAATTATATCTAAAATTCCTGAACTTCTTAGAGCTCCAATAGCAACAAATAATCCAATTAAAGTTGGTAAAATACTAATTACTATGCCTAGACCTTCTTTTGCCCCTTCTAAAAAAGTATCAAATACTTTATTTTTTTCTATTACTCCATAAATAATTATTATTAAAATTGTTAAAGGCATTGCCAAATTTGATACAAAATTGATAATTGACATTGTTTTACTCCTTTTTGTTATATTTTATCAATAACTTGGATGCTGTTATACCGCGCTATTGCAGCACATATAGTTGCAATCCATACTGGAAAAACAATTTGAGTAGGATTAGTTGATCCCATGGAATGTCGAATAGCGATTACAGTGGTTGGTATTATTTGAATCGATGCTGTATTTAATACAATAAATACTAACATTGAATCTGTTAGTGTGTCTTTTTTAGGATTTTCTTTTTGCATCGATTTCATAGCCTTTAAGCCTAATGGAGTTGCTGCATTTCCTAATCCTAAAATATTAGCTATCATATTCATTGAGATTTCTTTTTGAATCTGTTTATTTTTTTTCATTTCTGGACATAATAATTTAATAATAGGACTTAATAATTTTGTTAATTTTTCAACAAAACTTGTTTCATTTGCAATTTGCATTATTCCGTTCCATAAACACATTGTTCCTAATAGATTAATGGACAAGTTTATTGCATCACTGGTACTATCAAATATTGATGAATTTAATTTTTCTAAATTACCTGAACAAATTGCATAGGAAAAAGATAAGATAATAAATATTGGCCATATTTTATTTAACATTTTATCACCTAAATAATTTTATTCTATTATATTTTTTTTATTACAATACAATTGACCTGTTTTTTTATTTATGATATAGTTATAAATGTAGGATTGTAAAATTATAACTTTTAAGGAGGATGATTATATGAAGTCAACTGGAATTGTTAGGAGAGTAGATGAACTTGGGAGAGTAGTTATTCCAATAGAAATTAGAAATCAATTTAATATAGTTGAAAAAGATCCTATTGAAATATATGTAAATGGTTCTTCTATTGTACTTAAAAAATTCGAACAAAATTGTATTTTTTGTGGCAATACTGATAATTTGTTATCTTATCAAGACAAATTGATTTGTGCAAATTGTGCTAGTAAAATAGGAAACCTAGAAAAAAAATAAGAATTTGAAAAGGAATTCGGAAAAGAAGGATTATGGGGCCGTCCCCAAATCCTTTCCCAAATCCTTCCTTTTAAATAAATTTTTGATAAATGTCATTTTTGGTTAATCCTCTGTCTTTTGCTATTTTTTTTATTATGTCCTTTTTGTTCATTCCTTGATTTTCATATATTTTGTAATGCTCTTCTAAAGTCATTTCTTCGAATTTTTCTTTTTTGCTTTCTTTTTTATCTATTTTTTTATGTCCTTCAATAATTAAAACTATTTCCCCTTTTAAGTTTTCTGCCTGATTTATTATGTCTGTTATTTTTCCTCTTATCCATTGTTCATGGATTTTTGTTATTTCTCTAGCTAGAACTACCTGCCTATCTTCCAAAATATTTTCTAAGTCTTTTAAGGTTGACATTAATTTGTGTGGTGCTTCATACAATAAAATCGTTTTTTCACTTTTTTTAATGTCTTCTAATTTTTCTTTTCTTGTTTTTTTATTAAGTGGCAAAAAGCCATAAAATGTAAATTCGCCTGTATTTATTCCAGAAGTAATCAGAGCATTTATTAAAGCACAAGCTCCTGGAATAGGTACTATTTCTATTTTATTTTCAATGCATTCTTTTATAATTATTTCTCCTGGATCACAAATTCCTGGTGTTCCCGCATCTGATACTAAGGCAATATCTTTTCCTTTTTGCAACTCCCCTATTAATTGCGCTGTCTTTATGTCTTCGTTATGCCTATGGTAACTTATTAATGGTTTTGATATGTCTAAATGATTTAATAATTTTAAAGTATGTCTCGTATCCTCTGCTGCAATTAAGTCTACATTTTTTAATGTTTCTATCGCTCTCAATGTTATATCATTTAAATTTCCAATCGGAGTAGCTACTACATATAATTTTCCTATTTTTTTCTCCATGTTTCCCCCTATTTATTATAAATTTTATTTATATCATCTGTATAATGTCCATCATCATCATATATGTATAAATTTTTTTCTATTTTTAAAAATGTCTTTGCATTTTTTATTCCTTTTATTAATATTAATTTTGGTTCACTATTTTTATTTGAATAAACAAATTTAATTATTTTTGGTTCTATTTTATAAGACCTCATAGCAGTTAAAATATCTACTAATCTTTCTGGTCTGTGTACCATATAAAATTCGCCTTTATCTTTTAATAACTTTTGTGAAACTTCTATAAAATCTTCTAATGTCGCTGTTGTTTCGTGTCTTGAAATTATTTTCTTTTCTTCTTCACTTTTTATTCCTGTTCCTTTTTTCTTATATGGTGGATTTGTTACTATTACATCAAAACTATTTTTTTCAAATATTTTTGTTAAATTTAATATATCCTCATTTATTATTTTAAATTTATTTTCTAATTTATTTAATTTTATACTTTTTTTTGACATATCACAAACTTCTTTTTGAATGTCAATTCCAACTATGTTTTTTAATTTTGTTTTCTCGCATAATAAAGTCGCTATAATTCCCGTTCCTGTACCTAAATCTAATACTCTTGCATTTTCTTTTATTTTTTTTGAAAAATCAGATAATAAAATACTATCTATTCCAAAACAAAATCCTTTTTTATTTTGTATTATTTTTAAATTTTTAAATTGTAAATCTTCAATTTTTTCATTTTCACTTAATTCTATTTCCATTTTTTCCTTCTCACTTTTTATTTTTTACAAACAAATTATTTTTTATTTCAAAGTTTGTAAACCATTTTTATGCTTATGCATATTATACAACAAAACAATTTTTTTTTCAAAATTTTTGTAATGGGAGACTTTTAAATGGGCAGACTTTTTTTAAATGATAAAAATGAAAATAATAGAGGAGAAAAAAATTCCCCTCAAAAAAAATCTTTTGATTTTAATTGTTATAAAAAAAATACAATTAATTCTTTATATGATGTTGAATATTTTTTGAATAATTTTCAACATTATTTTAAATATTTTAAATTATATAAAATTATGAAAAAATAATTTTATTTTTTTCTTTCATAAATATCATTAAATTCATTATTTTCTTTTCCATCTATTAATATTTTTACTTTATTTACTTCTGTTAATTCTGTTAGTGTATTTACTATACCATTTATTATATTTGACTTTTCTTCTTTATTATTTAAAATATCACTATTAAAATCTAAAACTACACAGTCACCTTCTAAATACGTTTTATTTAATTTAGTATTTTCTGGAATTATTTTTTTATTTTTTTCATTTTTTGGTCCTTCAATTAATAAATTTACTAATTTTTCATATGGATTATTAATTATGTCCTTTATATCTATTAGCCTTGCTTCTGGATTTAATTCTCCTGTTTCTTTAGACGGAAAATATAGACTAACTATAGTCTGCCTTACTTGTTCTTCTGTTATTTCTTCCTGTGGTGTATATTCTTCTACTGCTGTTTCTTCTTCTTTATGTCTAACATATTGTATTGTTAAATATCCCCCTATTAATAAAATTATTAATATTGCTAAAAAAAATATGGCAATTTTTTTATTTTTCATAAGCCCCTCCTTGTTCTTTTTATTTATTAACTATATTATTATGTGTTTGTCCCTTTTAGAACTATTTTTATACTAACAATCATTATTATTTTCTCCAAGTCTATATAAGTTATTTATAACTCTCTTATTACTCAATCAACTAACTTGTGACCAAAATTATCCATTTGACAAAATCCCATTTTCCGTATAAAATTATAAGTGTAAAAAGGAGTTTTTATTATGGAAAGTATTTTACATGTTGGATTAGACGTCGGTTCAACGACAGTTAAGATTATTGTTATGGATGAAAATAAAAATACCATATATAAAGATTATAAAAGGCATTTTTCTGATACTAAGAATACTGTTTGCAATGTTCTTGAGGATTTGCTTACTCGCTACCCTTTTAATTCTTTTACTTTAGCTCTTACAGGGTCTGGTGCCATGTCTGCTGCTAAATTTTTAGGGGTTAATTTTATTCAAGAAGTTGTTTCTTGTAAACGTGCTGTTGAAAAGTATATTCCTAGAACTGATGTAGTTATTGAACTTGGTGGAGAAGATGCAAAGATTATTTACTTTGATCAGTCTATTGAACAACGTATGAATGGGACTTGTGCTGGCGGTACAGGAGCCTTTTTGGACCAAATGTCTTCCCTTCTACATACTGATACTGCTGGTTTAAATGAGCTTGCTAAAAATTATTCTACTATTTATCCTATTGCATCTCGTTGTGGTGTTTTTGCTAAGACTGATATACAACCTTTGATTAATGAAGGCGCTGCTAAAGAAGATATTGCCGCT
>CANQES010000073.1 GCA_947595555.1 uncultured Clostridia bacterium
GGTCTAGCTACACCACTTGCCATTGTTGTAAGTGAAGGACTGTGTGCTAATAATGGTATTTTAGTAAAGAAAAGTGACATATTAGAAAATGCACAAAAAATAAATACAATTGTATTTGACAAAACAGGGACTTTAACTTATGGAAAATTGAAAATTGCAGACATATTAAATTATAGCAATATGAAAGATGAAGAATTATTGCAGTTAGTAGCTAGTTTAGAGAGTAAATCAACTCATCCAATAGGAAAAGCATTTATAGATTATGCTGAAGAGAAAAAAATACCAATGCTAGAAGTAGAACAATTTGAAAATATAGCAGGATATGGTATTGTTGGAAAAATAGGAAAAGAAGAGATTATAGCAGGAAATGCAAAAATACTGGAAAAATATCAAGTTACAAATTTGCATGTGGAAGATGAGAAAAAATTAGCTGAAAAAGGAAATAGTGTTATATATGTAGTTAAGGGAAAAGACATCATAGCTCTTATTGGAGTAAATGACATAGTAAGAGAAAATGTTAAGAAAATAATAGATATCTTGAATAAAAATAACATACAAACAATTATGCTTACAGGAGACAATGAAGCTACAGCAGAAAAAATTGCAAAAGAAATAGGCATTACAACTGTAATTTCTAATGTACTTCCAGCAGAAAAAGCAGATACAATAAAAAAACTAAAAGAAGAAAACAAATTTGTAATGATGTGTGGAGATGGCATTAATGATAGTCCAGCGCTTGCTAATAGCGACATCGGTGTCAGCGTAAATAGTGGAACAGATATAGCAATGGATTCATCAGATGTTATATTAATTAGAAATGATTTAAATAGTATAATAAAATTAATTAGTATTAGTAAAAAGACATTAAGAAATATCAAACAAAATTTATTTTGGGCATTTTTCTATAACTGTTTAATGATACCAATTGCTATTGGGCTATTAAAACCTTTTGGAATATCAATAAATCCAATGATAGCAAGTATAGCAATGGTAATTAGTAGTATTACTGTTATACTAAATGCTTCAAGATTAAGAAAAATGACATTTGTGTAGTTAATATTTGAAAGAAGGTAATAAATATGTGTACAGCTATAACTTATAATACTGATAATCATTACTTTGGTAGAAATTTAGATTTAGAGTATTCTTATAAAGAAACCGTTACAATAACACCAAGAAATTACGAATTTAAATTTAGAAAAGTAGGAGATATAAATAGGCATTACGCAATCATTGGTATGTCATATATATCAAATAATTATCCGCTTTATTATGATGCAATTAATGAAAAAGGGGTGGGAATGGCAGGATTAAATTTTCCTGGAAATGCCCATTATAATGACATAAAAGAAGATAAAAACAATATTGCACCTTTTGAATTTATACCATATGTTTTGTCACAATGTTCAAATATTAAAGAAGTAAAAGAATTATTACAAAATGTAAATTTAGCATTAATTAATTTTAGTGATGAATTGCCAGTATCTCCATTACATTGGATTATTGCAGATAAAGAATCTTCTATAACAGTTGAAAGCGTTGTAGATGGTCTAAAAATATATGATAATCCAGTAGGAGTACTTACTAATAATCCTACATTTGACATACAAATTTTTAATTTAAATAATTATATGAATTTATCAATAGAACAACCTATTAATAACTTTTCAAAAGAGTTAAATTTAAATACTTATAGTAGAGGAATGGGTGCTATTGGATTGCCGGGTGACTTATCATCTGCTTCAAGATTTGTAAAAGCAACATTTACAAAAATGAATTCATTATCAGGAACTTCAGAATCAGAAAGTATTAGTCAATTTTTCCATATACTCGGTTCAGTATATCAGCAAAGAGGATGTGTACACATGGGAGAAGACAAATATGAAATAACTATTTATAGTTCTTGCTGTAATATGGATAAAGGAATATATTATTATACAACTTATGAAAATAGCCAAATTACAGGAGTGGATATGTATAAGGAAGATTTAGAAAGTAAAGAATTAATCAATTATGATTTAATAAAGGGACAGCATATATTAATGCAAAATTAATTGTAAAATTATAACTGTAAAACAAGAAATTATTTGAAAATTTCTTGTTTTTAATATATAATAAGAACATAATTATTATAGGAGGGAGACATGATTAAAAAACTAGCAAAATGTATAAACGGATATAAAAAAGAAACTATATTAACACCAATATTTGTAGGCATTGAATGTGCATTTGATGTTATAATACCATTTTTAATGGCGTATTTAATAGATAATGGAATTAATAAAGGTGATAGTAAATCAATTATATGGATAGGAATTTTGTTAATCATATGCTCATTTATAGCAATATATACAGGAGTAAAATCAGGAGACTATTCAGCAAAAGCAACAGCTGGATTTGCAAAAAATCTTAGAAAAAAGATTTATTATAATGTGCAAGACTTCTCATTTTCTAATATAGACAAATTTTCTACATCTAGCATTATCACAAGACATACAACAGATATAAATAATGTTCAGATGTCTTTTCAAATGATAATAAGAATGGCTGTAAGAGCACCATTAATGATTATCTTTTCACTTATAATGACATTTGTAATAAACATGAAACTTGCTCTAATATTTCTACTTGCAGTTCCATTATTAGGATTTGGCTTATATTTCATAGCAGTAACAGCACATCCAATATTTGAACATGCGATTTCAATATATGATAAACTTAATAATACTGTTCAAGAAAATGTAAGAGGCATTAGAGTCGTAAAATCTTTTGTAACTGAAGACAAAGAAATAGAAAAATTTAAAAAAACTTCTGAACTAATATATAAAGAGTTCTCGAGAGCTGAAAGAATAGTTGCACTAAATAGTCCATTAATGCAATTTACGGTAGCTACAATCATAGTATTAATTTCATGGTTTGGAGGAAAAGAAATTGCTACAAGCAATTTAACAACAGGAGAATTTACAAGTTTAATATCATATACTTTACAAATCTTAATGTCATTAATGATGCTTTCAATGGTACTTGTTACAATAATGATTTCAAGAGCGTCAGGAGAAAGAATAGTAGAACTTTTAGATGAAAAAAGTAATTTAACAAACAAAGAAAATCCTATAAAAGAAGTAAAAGACGGGTCAATAATTTTCAAAGATGTTAATTTTAGTTATGTAGGCGATGAAAATAAATTATGCCTAAAAGACATAAATCTTAATATAAAATCAGGTGAAACTGTTGGAATAATTGGAGGCACAGGCTCATCAAAATCTACATTAGTTCAATTGATTCCAAGACTTTATGATGTAACAAGTGGACAAATAAAAATTGCAGGAATTGATGTTAGAGATTATGACATTAAATCTTTAAGAAATCAAGTTGCAATGGTATTGCAAAAAAATGAATTGTTTTCTGGAACAATAAAAGAAAACTTACGCTGGGGAAAAGAAGATGCAACTGATGAAGACATTAAAAATGCTTGCAAATTAGCACAAGCAGATGAATTTATAAGAAGATTCCCAGACGGATATGATACATATATAGAACAAGGTGGAACAAATGTATCTGGTGGACAAAAACAGAGATTATGCATAGCAAGGGCTTTATTAAAAAATCCTAAAATACTTATATTAGATGATTCCACAAGTGCAGTTGATACAAAAACAGATAAGTTAATAAGAAAAGCTTTTAAAGAAGATATCCCAAATATAACTAAAATTATTATAGCACAAAGAATATCTTCAGTAGAAGATGCTGACAAGATAATTGTTTTAGATAATGGAATGATTAATGCAATAGGAACTCACGAAGAATTAGTTAATTCATGTGATATTTATAAAGATGTATATTATTCACAAATGAAAGGAGGCACAGAATAATGGATTTTAAAGTATTAAGACGAGTTATAAAATATATTACAAAAAACTATAAACTAAGACTATTTTTTGTAATTATCTGTCTTTTGCTTAGTACAATATCATCAGTTGCAGCAAATCTATATTTACAAACTTTAGTAGATGATTATATAATACCACTTGTAGGAGTAGAAAATCCAGTTTATACCTCACTTTTAAAAGCAATAGTAACAATGATTTTAATCTATGGAGTTGGAGTAATAGCAAGCTTTTTATCAAGTAGATTAATGGTAAAAGTATCTGAAGGAACATTAAAAGACATTCGTGATGAAATGTTTGTGAAGATGGAAAGATTACCAATAAGGTATTTTGATACACATTCTCATGGAGATATAATGAGTCGATACACAAATGATACTGACACATTAAGTCAGATGATATCTCAAACTATACCTGAAACGTTTTCAGTAATTACAACAATAGTCGTAATATTTATTGCAATGATAGTAACAAATATATATTTAACAATGGTTGTTTTGCTATTTTTAGGAATTATATTAGCAATAACAAGATTTATGACATCAAGAAGTGGAAGATATTTTGTAAAACAACAAGAAGCTGTTGGTAACCTTAATGGATACATAGAAGAAATGATAAATGGCCAAAAAGTAGTAAAAGTATTTTGCTACGAAGATAAAGCAAAGGAAAAATTTGATATTTTAAATGAAGAATTATCTAAAAACGTTTATAATGCTAATAAATTTGTAAACTGCATTGGACCAGTAAATGGAAATTTAGGAAATACATTATATGCAGTCTTAGCAATAGTAGGAGGGTTACTAGCAGTTAAAGGTATTGGGAATGTAACAGTTGGATTAATAGTAGCGTTCTTACAATTAAGCAAAACTTTTATAAGACCAATAAATCAAGTCTCTCGTCAATTAAATTCAGTGGTTATGGCAGTTGCAGGGGCTAAAAGAATATTTGAATTTATGGATGAAGAACCAGAGAAAGATGAAGGAAAGGTAACATTAGTAAATGTAAAAGAAGAAAATGGAGAACTTGTAGAAGTTAATGAGAGAACGCAATTATGGGCATGGAAATATCCACATTCAGATGGAAGAATAGAATATATTAAATTAACTGGACATATAGAATTCTACAATGTTGATTTTGCATATGAAGAAAATGACATAGTATTACATGATATTAGTCTATATGCAAAACCGGGTCAAAAAATTGCATTTGTTGGTGCAACAGGGGCAGGAAAAACAACAATTACAAATTTAATTAACCGCTTCTATGATATTGAAGATGGAAAAATTAAATATGATGGAATAAATATCAATAAAATAAAAAAAGATGATTTAAGACTTTCACTTGGAATGGTGCTCCAAGATACAAATCTTTTTACAGGTACTATAAAAGAAAACATAAAGTATGGAAGAGAAGAGAGTACAGATGAAGAGGTAATTGAAGCAGCTAAACTGGCAAATGCACATAACTTTATAACCAGACTTCCAAATGGATATGATACAGAACTTTCGTCAGATGGAGCAAGTTTATCTCAAGGACAAAGACAGCTGTTAGCTATAGCAAGATGCGCACTTTGCAATCCACCAGTAATGATTCTTGATGAAGCTACTTCAAGTATAGATACAAGAACAGAAAAGATAGTGCAAGATGGTATGGACAAATTAATGGAAGGAAGGACTGTATTTGTTATAGCTCATAGGCTTTCAACAGTTAGAAATTCGAAAGCAATTATAGTTTTAGATCATGGCAGAATAATAGAAAGAGGAAGTCATGAGGATTTGATTGCTAAAAGAGGACATTATTATAAATTATATACTGGTGCATTTGAATTAGAATAAAAATGGATGAACTGAATTTAATGTTGATATATTTGATATAATTGAAATAGAAGGAGTAATAATAATGTTTGGATTTATACTTTTATATCTATTAGCATTCATTATATTTATGATATATGTAGGACCATTTATTTTGGTTTTATCAAGTATAATATTTGTAATAACTAGCAAGTCAATAGATAAATTTTCTAAGATTATAATAGTTATAATTATTTTGCTCACTACTTTTTTATTATTTATAACAACGATAAAATTTAATTATAAACCAAGCGAATATTATTCTAAGATGAAACAAGTAAACGATAGCAAAAGTATTATAGGTTTGACAAAAGAAGAAGTTGAAAATAAATTAGGAGAGCCAGGTAGTATAAAAAAATCAGAAAATATCTATTTATATAATGCAGGAACTTTAATGAAAGAAGTTTTATTTGTAAATCATTATGACTTATGGGCAAAATTGCATTATTATGCTTTATTTGTTTATTTTGATGAAAATGACATAGTAGTATCTACTAGTCTTAAAGAATCCTTAGAATTTTATGTACCATAATAAAATATAAAAACGATAGATAATATAAGAAGAATATTATCAAGTTTCTTCACTTGGTTAGAAACAGAGGATTATATAACAAAAAGTCCTATTAAAAAGCGGTGAATCCAGCCATAAATTGGAATTTGAAAAAGCGGTGTTTCCAGCCATTAAATTGGAACTTAAAAGAGAGGGTTGAGTATGCAGAAATATTTTGATAAAGCAATAGAACTTGCTAAATTAGGAGTTAAAAATTTAGAAGGTGGTCCATTTGGAGCAGTTGTTGTTAAAGATAATAAAATAATTGGCTACGGAAATAATAAAGTTTTAAAAGAAAAAGACCCAACGGCACATGCTGAAATAATTGCTATTCGTGATGCATGTAAAAGATTAAATACTCATGATTTAACTGATTGTGT
>CANQES010000074.1 GCA_947595555.1 uncultured Clostridia bacterium
ACGTATTTATAATGATTCTCAAAAGGGACCTTTGGCTCATATTTCTTCTCGTTCTAATAAGATTATGGCTATTAAATTGCTTAAATTGTTAAGGGATAAGAAACCGGATTTGATTATTTCTACTCATCCTTTTAGTAGCCAGATGTGTAGTTATTTGAAAAGAAAGTGTAAGATAAATGCTAAAATTGCTACTATTATGACTGATTTTGCTCCACATGATCAATGGCTTGTTGGTAGTGATTTTACTGATTATTTTTTTGTTTCTAATAGTGAGATGAAAGATTATTTGATTTCTAAAGATATTGATGCTAAAAGGATTTTCGTGACTGGTATTCCACTTTCTTCACGTTTTTTGCAAAGGTATGATAGAAATGAAGTTTTGAGTTCTTTTGGTTTGAAGGATGGAAAACAAAATATTTTGTTTTTTGGTGGTGGCGAGTTTGGTCTAGGTAAGTCTAGGACTTTTGAGATATTTGATGCTCTTGTTCAATGTGCCTTGGATAAACAGATTATTGCTATTGCTGGAAAGAATGAAAAAATGAAGGTTAAGTTTGATGAGATTGTTGAAAAGAATGATGCTGGTGAGCGTGTTAGGGTTCTTCCTTTTACTAATGAAGTTCCTGAACTTATGAGTATTTCTGATTTGGTGGTTACTAAGCCTGGCGGTATGACAACAACTGAAAGTTTGGCTTCTCATCTTCCTTTGATTATGATTAATCCTATTCCTGGTCAGGAAGAGGAGAATGCTAGGTTTCTAGAGAGTAAAGGTGTTGGCGTTTGGTTAAAAAAAGAGAGTTCTGTTTCTGATGTTTTGACTTCTTTGTTTTCTTTTCCTGAAAGATTGCAAAGGATGAAACAGAATACTCTGCTTTTAGGTAATCCAAATTCTACTCGTGATATTTGTGAGATTTTGTTTGAAGAATAGGAATTTGGGAAGGATTTGGGAAAAAAGAAGGATTTGGGGACGGCCCCATAATCCTTATTTTTTATTTATGAAAAAGATTATAATTTTTTATATAAAAATAAGGATTATGGGGCCGTCCCCAAATCCTCATTCTTTTTAAAATTTTATTTTTTCTTGTATCCAGCTTGTAATGTCTTCTATTTTTACTCTGACTTGTTCCATTGTATCTCTATCTCTAATTGTTACTTTGCCATCTTCTAAGGTATCAAAGTCTATTGTTATGCAATATGGTGTTCCTATTTCATCTTCTCTTCTATATCTCTTACCAATGCTTCCGGTTTCGTCATAATCACACATAAATTCTTTTGATAATTCTTGATATATGTCATTTGCTTTTTCTGATAGTTTTTTTGATAATGGCAATATTGCTACTTTAAAAGGTGCTATTGCAGGATGTAAGTGTAGGACTGTTCTAATATCGCCTTCTGCAATTTCTTCTTCGTCATAGCTGTTGCATAGGAAGGCTAATGCCATTCTGTCTGCTCCTAATGATGGTTCTATGACATATGGTACATATTTTTCGTTGCTGTCTAAGTCTTGGTATGATAAGTCTTGCTTTGAGTGTTCCATGTGTTGTGTTAAGTCATAGTCTGTTCTATCTGCTATTCCCCATAGTTCTCCCCATCCAAATGGAAATTTGAATTCTATATCTGTTGTTGCTTTGCTATAAAATACTAATTCGTCTTTTTCATGGTCTCTTAGTCTTATGTTTTCTTCTTCTATTCCTAGGTCTAATAACCATTTTTTGCAGAATTTTCTCCAATATTCAAACCATTCTAGGTCAGTTCCTGGTTTGCAGAAAAATTCTAATTCCATTTGCTCAAATTCTCTTGTTCTAAATGTAAAGTTTCCTGGTGTGATTTCATTTCTGAATGCTTTTCCTATTTGTGCAATTCCCATAGGTAGTTTTTTTCTAGTGGTTCTTGCTACATTTTTAAAGTTGACAAAGATTCCTTGTGCTGTTTCTGGTCTTAAGTATATTTCTGCTTTAGAGTCTTCTGTTACTCCTTGAAATGTTTTAAACATTAAATTGAATTTTCTTATATTAGTAAATTCTGCTTTTCCACAATTTGGGCATGGTATGTTATTTTCTTTTATAAATTTTATTAATTCTTCTTCTGTCATTCCATCTGCTATCATGTCATTGCCTTTTTGATGTGCCCATTCTTCAATTAATTTGTCTGCTCTATGTCTTGTTTTACAACTTTTGCAGTCTATTAATGGGTCTGCAAATCCACTTACATGTCCTGATGCTACCCATGTTTCTGGATTCATTAGTATGGCTGCATCTAATCCAACATTATGTTGATTTTCTTGGATGAATTTTTTTCTCCATGCCTGTTTTATGTTATTTTTTAATTCTACTCCTAATGGACCGTAATCCCATGTGTTAGCAAGTCCTCCATATATTTCTGAACCTGCATAGATATAGCCTCTGTTTTTGCATAGGCTTACTATTTTATCCATTGTTTCAACCATTTTTATTCCTCCTTTATTTTGCATTTATATTTCTCTTCTTCCTTCTAATGCTTTTGTTAATGTGATTTCGTCTGTGTATTCTAAATCTCCTCCTACTGGTATGCCGTGTGCAATTCTCGTGACTGTGATTCCTAATGGTTTTATTAATTTAGATAGATACATTGCTGTTGCTTCTCCTTCTACTCTAGGATTTGTGGCTAAAATTACTTCTTTGATTTGCCCTTCCATTAATCTTGCTAGTAGTTCTTTGATTTTTATATCATCTGGTCCTACCCCATTCATTGGTGAAATGGAACCATGTAATACATGGTATAGACCTTTGAATTCATGTGTTTTTTCCATTGCTATTATGTCTCTTACGTCTTCTACAACGCAAATCATAGAATTGTTCCTTTTTGGATTGCTACAAATTGGACATGGGTCTGTGTCTGAAATGTTGAAACATTTACTGCAATATTTTAGGTTTTTCTTTGCGTCAATAATTGAAGTTATGAATTCATTTGTTTCTTCTTCAGAACTGTTTAAAATATGAAAGGCTAACCTTGCGGCAGTTTTATGCCCAATGCTTGGCAACCTTTCAAAACTTTCTATTAATTTTTCAATTGATGGTGAATATAGTGATGACATTTGTACTTCCTTCTCTTTTACATTATTCCTGGTATATTAAATTTTCCTAGTTGTGCCGCTTGTTCACTGTCTACTTTTCTTAATGCTTCATTTATGCAAGTTAATATTAAGTCTTCTAGCATGTCTACGTCTTCTGGGTCAACTACTTCTGGTTTTATTTTTATTTCTTTTATTACTTTTTCTCCTGATACTTTTACTGTTACAGCTCCTCCACCTGATGATGCGTCAAATTCTTTGCTTGCTAATTCTGCTTGTGATTTTTCCATGTCTGCTTGCATTTTTTTGGCTTCTTTCATTAAATTGTTTATGTTCATTCCTCCGAAGCCTCCCATTCCGCCTGGAAATCCTCCTCTTTTACTCATTTTTGTTTCTCCCTTCTTTTTATTTTATTCATCTATAATGTTAAATGGTATGTCTGACTGATTTGCAAAGTTTTGCAAGTTTTCTTCTTGTGTCATTGTATTTTTTGTTTGTTGTGGCGCTATATATTTTATTTGCATTTCTTTGCCACATGCCATTGATACTAGGTTAGAAATGTCTCTGATGTTTTCTTGCTTTTCCAATACAGCTTTGCCAAATGGTGTAATTCCGTTTGGAAATTCAATTCCAACTGTCATATCGTTTATTTCTTTTGCTTTTGTGCCTATTAAGTTAGTGTATAGAACAATTTTGCCATTTTGCTTTAAGTCTTTCATTATTTGTGGCCAATATTCTTCTGAATTGTTAGAGTATTTTTTTGTTGTTGTGCTTTTTGCAGGTTTGGCTTGTGGAGCTTGTACTGGTGTTGGATTTACTACTACTTTTGGTGCCTGTTGTGTTGGTTTTTCTTCTGGCTGTGTATTTGCTACTGTTTTGTTGCATAGTTTGATTATTCCTGCTTGAAACATTATTGTTTTTTGTGTTGACCATTTGATGTCATTTCCTAATTCAGATAGTTTGTAAATTAATTCGACTAGTCTGTCTTTTGATGTTTTTACGGCTAATTCTTTTATTTGGTTTATGTCTTCGTCTTTATATAATTCTAATTTTCCCGTGGCTTGGTATATTAGTATGTCTTTGCTGTATTTTATCATTTCCCATAGGAAGTTAGTGATGTCTTTGCCTTCTTCTAATACTTTTTCTATGTTTTCTAATGCTTTTGTTACATCATATTCAATAATTGCTTGTATGATACCGTTTACAAATGTTACTTTTGGTATTCCTACTATGTCTTTTATTTTGTCTGCATCTATTTTGGTTTCTCCGGTCTTGTATGCATCTTTCTAAAATGGATAAGGCATCTCTCATTGCTCCTTCTGATAGTGATGCAATTATGTCTAAGGCTCCTTTGGTTGCTTCTATGTTGCTTTCTTGACAGACTGTTTCTAGTCTTTTGATGATGTCTTCGTTTGATATTCGCTTGAAGTCAAATCTTTGACATCTTGATAAGATGGTCGCTGGTAGTTTTTGTGGTTCTGTTGTTGCTAGTATGAACTTTACATGTTCTGGTGGCTCTTCTAATGTTTTTAGTAAAGCATTAAATGCTCCTGTTGATAGCATATGAACCTCATCTATGATGTAAACTCTATATTTGGCTTTTGTTGGTAAAAAGTTGACTTCTTCTCGTATGTTTCTAATGTCTTCTACACTATTGTTTGATGCTGCATCCATTTCGACAATGTCTGTTAAGGAACCTGATATTGCACTTTTACATATGTCACATTCGTTGCATGGTTCACCGTCTTTTGGATTTAAACAGTTTATTGCTCTTGCTAGTATTTTTGCTGCTGATGTTTTTCCTGTTCCTCTCCCCCCATTGAATAAGTATGCATGCCCTACTCGGTTTGCTATGATTTGGTTTTTTAATGTTCTAGTAATATGTTCTTGACCTACCATTTCTGTAAATGTTAAGGGTCTAAATTTTCGATAAAGTGCTGTGTACCCCATTTTTTCACGTCCTTTATTCTTTATTACTAAAAAATGGTTGATTCTTAATCTCTCTATGGAAAGATTCCACATAAAGATGTCTACTTATTGCTGCTTCCTTCCGGACCTGACAAGATTCATAGGTCTTTATTGGATCTCTCCATACAAAGATTAAGCTCACAACCATTTGTATTATATACTGATTTTTAATTTTTATCAAGTGTTTTGCTTAATTATTTACTCTTTTGAATATAAATTCTTTTGTTTCTGTTAGCTCGGTAGATGTTGTTCCTTCTTCTATTACGTTTCCAGTTGGCAAGTCTAGTTGGATTGTAGCTTGATATTCTCTGTCTCCTTCTAGTTTTATGTTTAAGTCAAAGCTTACTTTGACTTTTATGTCTTCTGGTTTTATTCCTGCTTTTTTTAATAATTCATTGTGTTTTATTTCTTCTTCATCTGTTTGATATTCTGCTATGTTGTTATATGAACATCTAAATGCTACTATTCCACCTTGATTTGATATTTTTAGTTGTTTGATGTCTGATTCTAATCCGCCTGCATATTCTATTTTTTCTGCTATGTTTTCGTCTTTGTTTTTAAAGATTAGTTTTTCTTCTTGTGCGTCTGGCTTGTATATTTTTATTTTTTCTTTTTCTGTCGCTTCTATTTTGAAGTTTTGTAGTGTTATTGTTTTGATTGCTTCTGTTTTTTCGTATTTGTTATTTTTGTCTATGTATAGGTATATGTCATTGCTTTGATATAAGTCAAAATTCCATTTCGTGTTTTGGGTTTCTTTGTCAATTCCTGCCGAGGTGCTTATAATTGCTATTTTTGATAGCTCAAATGGCATGTTGGTTTCTCCTTCTACATAGTAACGCAATATGATGATTCCTAGTGTGAATAGTATTGTTGCTAGTATTACAATTGTTATTATTAGATGAAAGTATTTTTTGCTTGTTATTCCATTTAGTGTCATTTTTCCTCCTTCGTATTTCTACTTTTTATTTTCCTAAGTTTTTTGAAAAAGTCTTGTAGTATTTTTTCGCATTTTTCTTTTTCGATTCCTGTTTCTATTTCTACGGTATGATTAAATGGATAGTCTTGTAATAGGTTTAATACTGAACCACATGCTCCTGTTTTTTCGTCTTTGGCTCCTATATATATTTTTTTTATTCTCGCTTGTATTATGGCTCCAGCACACATAGAACATGGTTCTAATGTTATATACATGTCACAGTCTAGTAGCCTCCATGCTTTTAACTTTTTGCTCGCTTTTTGTATTGCTATTATTTCTGCGTGTTTTGTTGTGTCTTGTTTGGTTTCTTTTTGGTTGTGCGCTTTGGCTATTATTTTTCCGTCTTTTACTATAATACATCCTACTGGTACTTCTAATTTTTCTTCTGCTTTTTTTGCTTCTTTTATGGCTTCTCCGCATAAATTCTTCTTTTTGCATTTTTTCTCTTCTTTCTTTTTGCTTGATTTTTTTTATTTTACCATAGTTTTTTTTTATTTGCAAATTGTGTTTTTTTGTGTTAAAATGTTTTTAGTGTGATTTGTGCTTATAGCTCAGCAGGATAGAGCAGTCGCCTCCTAAGCGACCGATGGTGGTTCGAGTCCGCCTAGGCACACCA
>CANQES010000075.1 GCA_947595555.1 uncultured Clostridia bacterium
ACTCAAAATCCAGCGGGAAACCATGTGGGTTCGAGTCCCACCATCGGTACCAGGTGAGGTGTTTTTAAGTGATTTAGTGTTCTATAAAAACATCTTTTTTTATGCTAATAATATGGAGGAAGAAGCAATGAAAAAAAAAGTAATATCTACAATAGTTGTAATTACAGTAATAATTATTATTATAGGAATATGGATAATTAAAAATAATGTAAAAAAAGAAAATGATATTGCTATGAATAATATGTCTAATTCAAAACAGGAAGAGAATGCAGATTTCAAATTAAATATTACAGAAAGTTTCAGTTTAGACAAATTAAAAGAATATAATTTACCAATAATTATAGACTTTGGAGCAGATTATTGTATGCCTTGTAGACAGATGGCTCCTGCATTAGAACAGTTAAATAGTGAATTACAAGAAAAAGCAATAATAAGGTTTGTAGATGTTTGGACTTATCCAAATTTAGCAAATAATTATCCAATAGAACTAATACCAACACAAATATTTATCAATGCTGATGGAACACCTTATGCACCAAAAAATTCAGAACAATTAGGATTAGAATTTGTAAAAGATGAAAATGAAAATCATATATTTACAACTCATATAGGAGCATTAACAGTAGAGCAAATGAAAAATATGTTAAAGGAGATGGGACTAAATGAATGACATACTTGAGACAATGTCAGAAATTATAAAAAATAATTTTTGGGTTGCACCAATTATCTCATTATTAGCAGGTATTTTAACATCATTTACACCTTGTTCTTTATCTAGTGTACCACTTATTATAGGTTATGTTGGAGGAACAAGAACAAATAATACCAAAAAGGCTTTTAAATTATCTCTTGTTTTTGCATTAGGTATGTCTATTACTTTTACAATATTAGGAGCTTTAGCATCAATACTTGGAAAATTTATGCAAGGTGGAGGAAATTGGTGGTATATTGCACTTGGAATACTAATGGTAATGATGTCATTACAAACATTTGAAATAGTTGTTTTTATAAAACCCACTAATTTACAAACAAAAAATACAAAAAAAGGGTATCTAGGAGCATTGATAGCAGGAATATTAGGAGGAATTTTTTCATCTCCCTGTTCTACTCCTGTTTTAGTAGTATTATTAGCTTTAGTTGCGAATAGTGGAAATATGATATGGGGGATATTTTTATTACTACTATATTCAATAGGACATAGTATTTTAGTAGTAATTGCAGGGACATCAATAGGAACTGTAAAAAAATTAACACAAAATGAAAAATACGGAAAAGTAAGTAATATTTTAAAATATATTATGGGAATAATTATATTATTTATTGGTTTTTATATGTTTTATTTAGGATTTTAATATAAAGAATATGTATTATTTTATAATAGGGGAAGATTGCCTATGGGAGAAAATTTAAGAGGAAAAAATGGTATATCCATTAAAATTTTAATTGAAGAAATAAGAAAAGAAATGATAAAACCAACTCAAAAGCCTGAAAATAAACGAAAAATCAAAAATTCTTCGACATATGGGAAATTAGCTACTTCTGACTGTGAACATATCAACATTGGATTAAGAATATTCCATAAAATTATTCGTGAAGGGTTTTCTGCACAAGAAAGGCGATTAATAGCTGGGAATACTGATGTTAGTAAATTACAAAAAGACTTTATAGGATATAAAGGAATAATGGAGGACTTGATACAACGACTTAGTTCAGGTGTAAACAACGAATATGAATTACATAAAAAGATGGAATTATTAAAGGATTATTCTCAAATATCGCAAGCAGCACGAGATGGAATAATCACAAAAAGAGAAGAAAGAACAGAAATTGTAAATGGTCAAGAAAAGAAAGTTATATATGATACTAGTATGACTCCAAGAGAAGTATATACTATTTTAAATGACTATGAAGTTATAGCAAGTAAATTAAAAATAAATAAATTAGATAATTATTTAGGATTAGGACTGGGATTAGCGGGAACAATAGGTGCTATGGTAGAAAATAGTCACAGCAAAGATAGGTTAAACAAACATCTTGGATCTGTAATAACTCTTGGAACAACTGTAGTGGGAGGATTAAAATTATTACAAGGAATGATGAAAACTAATGATAGAGAGCAATTCTGGTTGACAAGAAATGAAGGAGACAGAATGATAGATGAATTGCTGACACATGAGCAAATTAGTAATAAGGCAACAGAGAGCACAATGGAGGGTGTAAAAGATATATCAATTCAAGAAAAAAAATTAGAAAATAAGGTAGAAAATAATAGATTAATATATAATTTAGTTTTAGATTTAGCAGTAGCTTTAATATCTGGTGCATATATTAATAGTCTAATACAAACAAAAGAAAATGGGAAGATTAATGGAAAATCACTTGCTTATGCTATGGTTAGCTTACAGAATACAAAAGGAATTACAGGTAATTTTATAAATTTTGTTCAAGGAAGCTTAAAAAATAGAAAAGATGAAGACATATTTATAGAATCTTGTAAAGAGGTTCAAGATATTATAAGACAAATGGAGGAAAAAGTTTATCCATTAGAAGGTGCAAAACATGCTTTTGATTCTTTGTCAATTAATAATTTTACAGGTAAATTTTATCCTAAAAAAGATTATGAAACTGGACAAATAAATTATGCAACAATTATAAAAGTACCAGAATTTAGTATGAAACGTGGAGATATTGTTTTATTATCTGGAGAATCTGGAGTAGGCAAAAGTACATTTTTAAGATTTTTAAAGCGAGGAGATATCAATAATAGACTTAATATACAATTAGACAATAAAGAAAAAGTAGATAATTTAGGAAATGAATATATCTCGTTTAAACCAAGCATAAATTTAGGTGATGAAACTAATGTATTATATCAAATAACTGGAAAGAAGAATATTTCGGATTTAACTAGAGAAGAACAGGAACATTTAGAAACATTATTAAGAGAATTAAAATTTGATATGCCAGACTTATTGCAACAAATGTCAACAAAAAAATTCATGGAATTTTCTACTGGTCAGCAAAGAAGGCTGGCAATGTGTAAGGTATTTTATAGAATAAATGATGGTACATCTGTCATTATAGTAGATGAACCAGTAGGACATGTGGAGGATGCACTTATTAGAGAACAACTAGAAATGATAAAAAAATATGCTCAAAGCAAAAATGTTATGCTGATTCTTACAACTCATAGAATAGATTTAGCAGAAGATTTAGCTACAAAAAGATATAATATTAATAAAGATGGTGTATTAGAACAAATTCCTATAAAAAGTAGGGAAGAAGATAATGTTAAATAAAAAGTAGTGTAGTATTTTTTACTACACTATTTTTTGTCTTTATATTACAAAATATAACATAAAAAAACAAAAAACATATAATAGAAGAGGAAGGCATGGAGTTATTACATAGGAAGGAGGTAAAAAATGAAAAACACTAGAAACTTCATAATAATAACATTATTAATAGTAATATTAATAATGTCAGTAGGTTATTCAGCATTTGCCAGTCAATTTACACTAAATGGAGTAGCAGAAGTTACAGGTGAATGGAATGTCAAAATAGTTAATATAGAGGCACAAGATATTAGTGAAAAATGTGACAGTGGAAAACCAGAATATAGTGATACAAGTGTTACATTTAATGCCAAATTGCTAAAACCTGGAGATTCAATAACTTATGTAATAACAATACAAAATGCTGGAAATATTGATGCTACTTTAGGTACAATAATCTTTAAAGAAGATGAAAAAGGTTCACCAGCTATTGTTTATACAACAACTGAACTTGATAGTGTGCTAAAAGCAGGAGAACAAACAACACTTACAGTAAAAGTTATGTATGATTCAAACTATACAGAAGTGCCATCAGTAAAAACAAAATCAATAACAGGTATCATTGAATATGTACAAAAATGATATTAAAGGATAGTAGAAAAATTTCTATTATCCTTATAATTTGATAACAGAAGTAGAAGGTGAAAAAGATGAATCTAAATATTATCAATCTATTTTTGTGGTCATGTATCTTAGTATATGTGCTATGGAATAAAAACAAATTTTATGTGCGAATTCCTAATAATAGAAAATATTTTTTAGATATGATTATCATTTTATGTGTTTATTTTATTATTGATTTTTGTATGGGTTTTTTAGTAGGATTTGCAAAAAGCCCGTATAATCATAACATAACATCAATATTAAAGAACATCATAATAAAAATAGTTCCTATTATTGGTATTGAATTGACAAGATATGTGATATTAGCAAGACATAAAAAAAACAAAGTAGTTATAATATTTGTAACTGTACTTTTTATGATAGCAGAGATTAATATGAATACATTAATTAATTTATATTCAAATAAAGAAGAATTATTTAAGTATATTTGTTCAACTATACTTCCAATTATAGCTAATTCTATTTTATACACTTATTTATCCTTAAATGTCTCTTATATTATTGTATTAATATTTAGACTTAGAGAAGTAATCATTTTTTTATTACCAATTCTACCAGATATGGATTGGTTTATGACAGGTAGTTTGTCTATATTATTATCTTTTATAGTTTATATATTATTTAAATACAAATTTGCAAAAAAAAGGAAAGATACTAAACGAAAGAGAGACATTTTTATTGAAAAAATGTCATATTTGATAACAATTATTTTGTTATTAATGTTAGTTTTCTTTATGTTAGGAATATTCAAATATGAACCTATTGTAATTCTGTCTAATAGTATGGTTCCATCTTTTTATAGAGGAGATATGCTTATTTTTAAAAAATTAAATGAAACTGAATTAAAAAATATTCCTAAAAATACAATAATTATTTATAGTGTGGCAGATCAAAACATTGCACATCGTGTAATTGACAGAATAAAAGAAAATGATACTGTATTATATCAAACAAAGGGAGACAATAATAATGTGGCTGATGCAAAATTAGTAAAAATAGAGCAAATAAAGGGAATATATGTATTTAATATTAAATATGTTGGCTTTCCATCTGTTTGGTTATATAGTTATTTTAGTAAGGAGTAAGTTTTATGGAAAAGAGAAAGAGATATTATATAATAATTACAAGTATGATTATAGTAGGAATTATTTTTATAGAATTTGGTCTCAATTTTGAAAAAAATAAAACACCTATTTATAGTTATACAGCGCAAAAAAGTGATCATTATGAGGTATTATTAAAACCAAATGTTTTTTATGAGACAGAAACACTTCCATCTGGTGGTTACTATACTTCAAATTCAATTAAAAGTTATAATATAAATTTTTTATATGATTTTAAAGGAGACAGGACATCTGATATTGAATATCATTATAATATTGTTGCTAATTTGATTGGAACAGCAAAAGAAATTAACAATGATGAAAAAGAAGTTTGGAATAGAAAATTTATTCTTTATGATGGGAAAAATAATAAGCAAAAAGATATAACTGATATATCTTTAAATGAACCTATTAATATAGATTATGAGTATTATAATAATTTAGCACGTTCGTACGAAAAAACTTATAGTATTACTATTGAGAGTATATTAAAAATACGTTTTAATATTTTTTATTCTATTTATGATTCTAAAACACATGTAAAAAATGAAGAAGCGGAGGATTTTATAGAAGTTGATATTCCAATAAATGATACAGTAAGTGAAGTAATAGAAAATTATCAAAATATAACATCAAAGGAAATTATTCCGCAAGAAGATACAAATGTATTATATAAGGTTATTTTCTATGTAATAGGAGCAATATTTATTATAACTTCTATTGTAATGCTAATTAAAGAGATTTATAAAAATAAAAAGATACCTGAAGTGATATATAACCATGAATTGAGTCATATTTTAAAATATTATAGTCATTTGATTGTTACTGTTATTAAAGAGCCTGATATATCAAATTTAAAGATTATGAATGTTTGTGCATTAGATGATTTAATAGATGTAGCAGAACAAACACAGAGTAATATTATTCATTTTGAAGTATCAACTAATGAAGAAAGTAAATTTTATGTGATTGTTAATGAATATGTATATATTTACACTTTGAAATGCTCTAAGTATTGAAAATAATAACTATAAATGATATAATTGTTCATAATAATAGAGGTAAGGAGCTATAAACATGGGAGTTCCAGTTGAGAAAAATAGAGAATATGTAGTAGATGTTATAGATAATGGATTTGAAGGAGAAGGAATTGCTAAGATAAATAATTTTACAATTTTTATTCCTAGTGCTTTAAAAAATGAAAAAGTAAGAATTTTAATTGTAAAAGTTTTATCTTCTCATGCTTTTGGAAAAATATTGGACATTATTCAACCTTCTCCTTATCGAATTGAAAGTGATTGTAATACTTATAAAAGATGTGGTGGATGTAGTTTAAGGCATGTTCAATATAATGAAACTCTAAGAATGAAGCAAAATGCAGTACAAAGTTTAGTCAACAAGACGTTAAGAGATAAAATAGAAGTAGAACAAGTTTTAGAAATGGAAAATCCATATCATTATAGAAATAAAGCACAGTACCCACTTGGCATAAATAAAGATGGTCACCCTATTATGGGGGTGTTTGCAAATAGAACACA